>JADGRR010000057.1 GCA_017880745.1 Burkholderiales bacterium | reverse complement strand
GCAAGCTCGATGCATCGCGACCGCAAGCTGGTCAACGAACTGAAAGAAACGGTATATGCCTACTTCCCCGGCCTGAAGGTG
This sequence comes from Burkholderiales bacterium, assembly GCA_017880745.1. Taxonomy (GTDB): domain Bacteria; phylum Pseudomonadota; class Gammaproteobacteria; order Burkholderiales; family SG8-39; genus 2-12-FULL-64-23. Next base: position 10,895 of record JADGRR010000057.1, on the reverse strand, counting down.
CGGCGCGGCGCACAGGCGGGCTATCTGTCAGGCGGGGAGCAGCAGATGCTGGCGATCGGCCGCGCTTTGATAACCCGTCCCAAGCTGCTGATGCTCGATGAACCCAGCCTCGGCCTGGCGCCGTTCCTGGTCGACGAAATTTTCGCCATCATCCAGCGCCTGAACCGGGAGGAAAAACTTGCCGTCCTCCTGGTGGAGCAGAACGCCACTGCGGCGCTCGACATCGTCGATGAAGCCTACCTCCTCGAGAACGGCCGGGTGGTCATGAACGGCAAGGCGGCATCGCTGAAGGAAAACCCGGATATTCAGGAGTTCTATCTTGGTGGTCACGGGCAGGTCGATTATCACGACGTCAAGCACTACCGGCGGCGCAAGCGCTGGCTGGCGTGAGCGCTTGGTACCGACGACGCGCCGGCGTCGAGCGCCTGGGCGGCGCGCGAGCGTGTTCAGTCCTTGCGTCGCGTGCCGGGAAAAATGCCCATGTGCTTGGCAATGATGCCAAGCATGATTTCGTCGGCGCCGCCGCCGATCGAGATCAGCCGTGAATCGCGGAAGAAGCGCGAGATCGGGGTCTCGTTCATGAATCCCATGCCACCGAAGTACTGCAGGCAGCTGTCGGCCAGCTCGCGCGCCAGGCGTCCACCGCTAAGCTTGGCCATCGACGCGAGCAGCGTCACGTCTTCACCCCGCATCATCAATTCGGCGGCGCGGTAAATCAACGAGCGCAACAGTTCCACCTTGGTGTTCAGCTCGGCCAGTTTGAAGTGAACGACCTGGTTTTCGAGGACCGGCTTGCCGAAGACCGTTCGCTGGCGCGTGTAGTCGATGGTCTGGTCGATCGTCTTTTCCATCCAGCGCAGGGTGGAGGCGACCCCCCACAGCCGCTCTTCCTGAAACTGCACCATCTGGTACACGAAACCGCGCCCCTCTTCGCCGATGCGGTACCGTTGCGGCACGCGCACGTCGTCGAAATGGAGCAGCGCAGTGTCGGAGGCGCGCATGCCAAGCTTGTCGAGCTTGCGTTCGACGCTCACCCCCTTGGTCTTGAGCGGCACGCAGATCAGCGATTTCGAGGTGTGGATATCGCCTTCGCCGGTATTCGCGAGCATGCACATCCAGTCGGCCTGGGTGCCATTGGTAATCCACATCTTGCTGCCGTTGATGACGTAGTCCGCGCCATCCCGCCTCGCGCGAATCTTGATGTTCGCCACGTCGGACCCCGCGCCCGGCTCGGATACGCCGATACAGGCCACATATTCGCCTTGAATGCTCGGGGCGAGGAATTCGCGGCGCAATTCGTCGGAACCGAAGCGCGCCAGTGCCGGCGTCGCCATGTCGACCTGAACCCCGACTGCCATCGGCACCGAGCCGCTGTCGGCCTCCCCCATGGCCTCGCAAAACGCGAGTTGATAGCTATAGTCGAGCCCGAGGCCGCCAAAGGCCTCCGATTTGTTGATGCCCAGCAGGCCCAACTTGCCCATCTTGCGGAACACCTCGTGCGCCGGGAAGATGCCGTCGCGCTCCCATGCGTCGATATGCGGGTTGATCTCGGTGTCGATGAACTTCTTCACCGTGCGTTGAAGTTCCAGGTGCTGTTCGGTGTAGATCATCTATATCCTCATTAGCGGACGAGGCAGATGCTGGTGGAGTCGAAGCCAGCCGCGCCAGCGCGCTGGCGATCCCGTTCTGTACGATCCTGTCGCCCCGCAAATGAACGCTAGCAAGCTCTGTGTCTCAAGTCTTGCGTCAATTGGCCGAGCGTTCGCGTTGGCGATTCGTTGGACTGGACCCTAGTACCCCCGCGCGTGCGAAACGATGGCCAGCCTGCGGGATCCGGCGCAGATGTCCTTCGGCGTCAAGCCATAGACGTTGCGAATCGAATGGCTGAAGTGCGTCGAATCGGGGTAACCAATTTTCAGCGCGACGTCGGTCAGATTCTGCAACTTGACGTAGGCAAGGAAGCTGCGCGCGCGTTTCCACGCGCGAAAGCATCGAAACGTCACGCCGACCTCCGACTTGAACAGATGCAGGAACCGCGAAAACGAAAGTCCCGCCAGTTGCGAACACGCCTCGGCCGGAAATTGGTCGCAGGGCGCGTTCCTGACTTTATCGACCACGGAAGCAATGCGCCGGTCCAGATTGCGCCGCTCGAGCGCCCGGCCGAAAAACAGATGATCGATGTCCGCCGTTGCCTTGCTGGCGCGAATATCGCCGCGCATCAGGCGGAAAAACGACTCCCGGATGCGCGCCAGGACGCCGACCCGGTCATCCTGCGCCGGCCCCGTCTGAAGAAATCGTGGCAACGACCCGGCATGAATACTCTCTGGCTCGATCATCAGCACGCCGATCACCCGGTCGTCGGTCAGGATTCGATGTGGCGTGTAGGGCGGGACGACCGCCAGCTCGTCGCTACGCCAGGCCCCCTCCTCGACGCAAATTCGCAACGGCTTGCCAAGACTCACGTAGAGCGTAAGCGCGCCGAGTTTCCGCGTCGACGTTACTCCGAGGAGTCCCGCGTAGACCACGCGATCCGGATTGATGAGCATAATCCTGTCGGCATTCACGGGCGCAGCAACCAAAGTGCCGTGATGGCGCGCTTCAGCGGTATGCGTCATTCAGTCCCCTCCATGATCGATTGTTGCCAACGGGTTGCCACAAGCAATCTTTATTCTTATGGATTCAGCTTGCCACAGCTTCATATGCCAGGCAAGCACCGGGTCGATCCACGAGCCGGTTACCATTGAGCACCTGGAGACCATTTGCGATTGACTTCGGTGCCTCGCTCGCGCATTATTTCGCCAGTGCGAAGATGGTTCGAAACGCAGGCGAGACCCCGATCCCCATGCCCCGCATCCTGCTGCTCTACGCCACCACGGAAGGCCAGACTGAACTCATCGCCGAGACGGTCGCGCGCTCGCTGCGGGAAAAGGGGCACAGCGTCGAAGTCCTGCCGGCCGACGCGGCGCGGGAGCAAGCGGACCCGGCCGCGTATGACGGCGTGATGGTCGGCGCTTCCGTTCACTTTGGCCATCATCCGCCTTACCTGCACAAGCTGATACGCCGGCACGGCAGCGTTCTTGCCGCGCGCCCCTGCGCCTTTTTCTCGGTGAGCCTCAGCGCCGGCGGGCCGCGCCCGAAACCCGCGGCGGCGCAGCGCTATCTGGACAAGTTCCTGCGCAAGACAGGCTGGCAACCGCAATTAACGGCCAGTTTTCCCGGAGCGGTAAAATACAGCGTGTACGGCCCGATCAAACGCAGGGTAATGATCGTGTTTGTCGGCTTGGGTGGCGGGGAGACCGACACGACGCGGGATTACGAGTACACCGATTGGGATGCCGTAAAGCGCTTCGCCGACGCATACGCGCAATGCCTGAAGCATGCCTGAGGATGCTTTGATTGAGCTCCCGGCGAATCGGCGATCCGCGCGGACGGCTTCTTGTCCGCGCAACATCGCAACTCTGCAACCACGGGGGGCGATTCAAGTCGCGGCGCGTAATAGGGTTCAGGGCCCGGCAACGCGTCAGACATCCACCCGCACGCACACCTTGCCGTGCACCTTGCCCTCCTGCATCCGGCGCTGTGCCGATGCCACCTGCGCAAAGTCGATGATCTCGTGGATGCGCGGCACGATTACGCGCTCGGCGGCGAGTTTGGCCAGCCGCTGGAGTAATGCGGCATCGGTCTTGAGCAGAAACGGCACGCAGCGCTGCCGCGACGTTGCCCGCGCCACCACCGCCGCCCAGTACAGCGCGGGCCGGGGCATGGTGTTGATGTAGATGCCGTTGGGCGTCAGGCGCGGCTTCGCCGCAGAAAAAGATGCGGCCGCGGCAGCATCAAAGATCACGTCATAGCGCTCATCGCTTTGTTGCCAATTGGCGGTGTTGTAGTCGATAACGTGTTCCGCGCCGATCGAGCGGACGTAATCGATATTCGCCGTGCCGCACACTCCAGTGATGCGAGCGCCAATCGATCGGGCGAGTTGCACCGCGCTGGCGCCCACGGCGCCGGAGGCGCCGGTGATCAAAATCGACTGGCCGTGCCGGAGCCCGGCAATGTCGGTCAGCGACTGCAAGGCCGTGCCCGAGGCTACCGGCAAGCTTGCGGCCACCTCGTCGCTCAGAGCGTCGGGAGCGGGCGCGATCAGATCCGTCGCAAGGGCGACAAACTGTGCACAGGATCCCTGCCCGCCCAGGGGATCGACTGAACCAAATACGCGCTGGCCCACCCTGTAGCCCTGCACCTCCGCGCCCAGCGCGGTGATGTCGCCTGCAAAATCCTTGCCCGTGATCGCCGGGCGCTTTGGACGGCCCAGCAAGCGCAAGATCCCGCTGCGCAGTTTGAAGTCGACCGGGTTCAGACTAGCCATGCGCACGCGCACCTGCACCTGGCCGCGCGCAGCCTGTGGCACCGCAACTTCGCGCACCGACAGGACCGAGGCGTCGCCAAAATGGTCGTACATGACTGCTTGCATCTGGGTCACCTGGAATTGCGTGCGAATTGCAGCTACGTCGATGGCGCTTGCGGCCGCCGCGCGCGCTTAGCCGCGCCGGCCCGTTGCAGAATTAATTTTGCGATGAGTTCTAGGATTCCGGCTCCGGTTCGCCTTGCCACAGCATGTCGTACCCGAGTTCTTTGCTGTCGGAGCACATTTCAGCCAAGGCAGAAAACTTGGAGATGAACGTCTTGTCGGCATGTGACTTTTCATGCTCCTCGAAAGAACGCCAATAAGTCACGATTACAATGTGCTCGTCGGCGATTCTGGATTCATTCAGAGATCCCTGAGCTGAAACAAAACCCGAAAATTTGAACACCTGCCCGCAGATGAACCCCCCTTTGTCTCCGCCGTAGGTATTCTTGACGATATTGCACATTTCGCCCAGCGCCAATTCGACGTCTTCAAAGTTGACGCCGGCTTTGACTTTGAGGGTGTTGAACAGCATCTTGGCCCCGAACGGGATGGAAACGGGTTCGAACATCGCTTTCTCCTTATGAAACGTCGGCGCACCTACAGGGTCCGGCACCTGCGGATCGATTATCCGTCAACGGGACGCTCCGGCGTGGGCAGGATGAGCTGATACAAGGTCAGATCGAGCCAACGATCGAACTTGTATCCGGCCTGTCTTATCGTGGCGCACAGCTCGAACCCGAACTGCTTGTGCAACGCGATGCTCGCCGCGTTCTCGGAGTCTATACCGCCAATCAGGTTGTGATACTGCTGCCGCTTCGCGGCGTCTATGATTGCGCGCAACAGGATTTTTCCGAGGCCTTTGCCGCGATGCGACTTTTCCAGGTAGATCGAATGCTCGACGGTGTACTTGTACGCCGGCCAGTTCCTGAACATTCCGTACGACCCGAATCCCATTAAGCTTCCATCGTCACCGGCCAAGCCAACGATGGGGAACGAACCCCTGTCCTTGGTTTCAAACCAGGCGTCCATCATCTCGGGCGTCCGCGCCTTGTAGTCATAGATCGCAGTCGAATTGAGAATTACATCGTTGAGAATCTCGAGCATCGGGCCTTTGCGGGACCTGTCGCAGCGGATCAGATTCATCGGCGCCTCCGTCACCTCACTGACTGTTGCGCCGCGGGCGGATGAGCATCCAGACACCGATGACAATCAGAAATAGCGGCCACCACTGTGCCAGCAGGGCTCTCAATTCCGCAATGGGCAGGAAACCGAGATTGATCAGCAAAAAGACGCCGCCGACCAGGATCAGAACTATGGCGCCGAATCTTGAATGTGTGCGCATGGATTCCTCCGGTAAAGTGGGACTGCGCGGTCCGGCGTTCGCGTCGAGCGCCGCCGGCAGGGCGTCCGGGCGAAAACGCGGCGTCAGGCCTTGGCTCTCTCCTGGCCACCTGCCATTGTAGTCAACGCGGCCTGGATTTGCGCAGGGCAGGGTTGAGGATGTCGATATCCGCCTGAACCTGCTCGCGGCTTCGTTGGTATACAAGCTCCCGCCCCATCACGCTCCCGGCGTACGCCAGACCGTTTCGAGTCGGCGCCAGCGTGCACTTGACGTTGTGAACGCCCTCGCCGAGCACGATCTCGATCCCGCTGGCGCGCTTGCTCAGGACCACGACCTCCATGGCCTGCCCGTTTTCGGTCCGTACCTTGATCTTCTCTACGTTCATCGGGTCATCCACTCCGTTTCATGGGTTTTGGGGGCGTACGCTAGGCAGGCAATCCAAGGCCCGGCCGTGATGCAAGAAGATCGCGCGGATGCAACCGGGGCAATCCACGTTATAGCTCAGGGTCAGCCTAATACTTCCAGCCGCCGCTGGCGAGCCATTTCTCGACCTGTTCCAGGCGATCGGCGCCCCAGAACGCCTCGTCGTCGACGACGATATAAGGCGAGCCGAACGCGCCGCGAGCGATGGCTTTGTCCACCTCGGTTTTCACCAGATCCTTGATCGCCGGATCGTTGAGCGCGGCGCGAACCTCTTCCGCCTTCAGCCCGAACCTGGCGCACACGGCGATGGTGTCCTCCGGGTTGGAGATGTTGATGTCATCGACGAAATAGGCGCGGTACAGGGTGGTGGCGAGCGCCTTCGCCTGTTTCGGGTCTTTCCGGGCCAGCCAGTAGAACGCGCGCGCGGGCGCTTGCGAGGATATCGGAAAAGTGGAAGGCAGCTTGAACTCCACGCCGTAGAATTTGGCGCTGCGCGCAAAGTCGCGCCGGGCGTAATCGCCCTTCAGCGGCACGCTCGGCAGGGGCGTGCCGCCGGTGATTTTCATCGCGGCGCCGAGCAGAAACGGGCGCCAGGCGACCTCGCGCCCGTATTTCGCCGCGAGGGCGTCGATCCTGGTGCTGGCGAAATAGCCGTAGGGCGAGGAAAAGTCGAAATAGAAATCGATCGGTGCCGCCATGGTTTCTCCCTGGTTCAGGTCAATCGGGGGCGCCAGCGTCGCGCTGTGTGCCCGGGACGATCAGCGCATTCTGGCAACGACATCCATGTCGCAGCGGTAGCGCGCGCTCACGGCGTAGTGCAGCGGTTCGAAGCCGCATTTGGAGGCCATGCGTCTCAGGCGGTGAAGCTTAACAGACCCTAGCCGCCGCTGAGCGCGCGTCCTATCACCATGCGCTGGATGTCGCTCGCGCCCTCGTAGATCTGGGCTACGCGCACGTCGCGATAGATGCGCTCCACCGGAAAATCGGTGACGTAGCCGTAGCCGCCATGGATCTGGATCGCGTCGGAGCAGACTTTCTCCGCCATTTCCGAGGCGAACAGCTTGGCCATCGAGGCTTCCTTGAGGCAAGGCAGCGCGGCGTCGCGCAGGGTGGCAGCGTGCAACACCATCTGCCGCGCCACCTCGATCTGCGTGGCCATGTCGGCGAGGCGGAAATTCACCGCCTGGTGCTCGATGATGGGTTTGCCGAAACTTACGCGCTCATGCGCGTATTTCAGCGCCGCTTCGAAAGCGGCGCGCGCCATGCCCACCGACTGGGCGGCGATGCCGATGCGCCCGCCCTCCAGGTTGGATAGCGCGATGCGATAGCCCATGCCCTCGGGCCCAAGGAGGTTGGCGGCAGGCACGCGGCAGTTCTCCAGCAGGATCTGCGCCGTGTCGGACGCATGCTGGCCGAGTTTTTCCTCGATGCGCGCGACCACGTAGCCGGGGTTGCCGGTGGGTACGATAAAAGCGCTGATGCCCTTCTTGCCCGCTGCTTTGTCGGTTACCGCGAAAACCACGGCCACGTCCGCATTCTTGCCGCTGGTGATGAACTGCTTGACGCCGTTCAGCACGTACTCGGTGCCAATGCGCTCCGCCCGCGTGCTGATCGCCGAGGCGTCGGAGCCTACATGCGGCTCGGTGAGGCAGAAGCAGCCGAGCATTTCCCCGCGTGCCAGCGGCTTGAGGAAGCGTTCCTTCTGCACCTGGCTGCCGTAGCCGTTGAAGATGTTGCAAACGAGCGACTGAACGCTGGTGATGGTGGAGGTCGCGCCATCGCCGGCGGCGATTTCTTCCAGGGCTACGGCCAGAGACACGTAGTCCAGTCCCGCCCCGCCCCATTGCTCGGGGACGGTCACGCCGAGCAGGCCCATCTTGGCCATTTCCCTGAGTTGCTCGCGCGGGAAGGTGCAGTCGCGGTCCCATTGCGGCGCATTTGGAGCCAGGCGCTCGGTAGCGAAGGCGCGCACCGAATCGCGGATCATCTGCTGTTCCTGGTTGAGGATCATGGCGTCGCCATCGCGTGATCAATCATCTGAATGCTTGCCGCCGAGGACGCCAAGGCGGGTCAAGACCATTGGTTTTCCTTCGCGTCCTTGGCTCAATCTGTACTAGGCGAGTTCGATCGCCATCGCCGTGGCTTCGCCGCCGCCGATGCACAGGCTGGCGATGCCGCGCTTGCCGCGGGTTTTGCGCAAGGCGCCGATCAGCGTCACCAGGAGGCGCGCGCCGGAGGCGCCGATGGGATGGCCCAGGGCGCAGGCGCCGCCGTGGATGTTGACCTTCTCGTGCGGCAGGCCGTGCTCTTTCATTGCCGCCATGGTGACGACGGCGAAGGCCTCATTGATTTCGTACAGATCCACCGAGCCCGCGCTCCAGCCGGTCTTGTCGTAGAGCTTTTTGATCGCGCCGACTGGGGCGGTGGTGAACCAGCCAGGCTCTTGCGCATGGGTGCTATGGCCGGCGACGATCGCCAGGGGCGCGAGCCCGAGCTTCTCCGCCGTCGAGCGGCGCATCATCACCAGCGCCGCGCCGCCGTCGGAGATCGAGCTCGAGTTGGCCGCGGTGATCGTGCCGTCCTTTTTGAACGCGGGTTTGAGCGCGGGAATCTTGTCGAAATTGGCCTTGAACGGCGACTCGTCCATTTCCATGAAGCGCTCGTCCTTGCCCGCCTTCAAGTTCATGGGCGTGATTTCCCAGGCGAAAGAGCCGTTCTTGTTCGCCGCCTGCGCCCGCTCGAGCGAGGCGACCGCGAATTTGTCCTGCTGCTCGCGCGTGAAGTTGTACTTGGCGGCACAATCCTCGGCGAAGCTGCCCATCAGCCGCCCTTTCTCGTAGGCGTCTTCCAAGCCGTCGTAGAACATGTGGTCGATCAGCTGGCCGTGACCCAGGCGGTAGCCGCCGCGCGCTTTCGCGAGAAGATAGGGCGCGTTGGTCATCGACTCCATGCCGCCTGCGACCATGATGTCGTTGGTTCCTGCGGCGAGCAGGTCGTGAGCGAGCATCGCCGCCTTCATCCCCGAGCCGCACATCTTGTTGATGGTGGTGCAGCCGGTGGCGAGCGGCAACCCCGCGCCGAGCGAAGCCTGGCGCGCGGGCGCCTGGCCCTGGCCCGCCGGCAGCACACAGCCCATGATGACTTCGTCCACCTGCTCGGGCTTGATCTTGGCGCGCTCGACCGCGGCGCGCATCGCGGCTGCACCCAACTCGGAGGCGGCGAATTGCTTCAGTTCGCCCTGGAATGCGCCCATGGGCGTGCGTGCGGCAGAGACAATGACGATTGGATCGTTCATGGCTTTCCTTTCAAGATCGTTACAAAATGAGCGGATATTCCCCAAGGGGACTTTCCCCTCAAGGGGGATCGAGACCTTCGGGGCGCATCCCCTCATGCTCCCCTGACTCGGGGGCCGTTTCGGTAATTCTGAAACGGCCTGTTAGACTATCAGACACGATTATCGCAAATGCCGCTCGAGCAGGACATTGCCCTGCTGCGCCGAATGGCGCTCACCTGGTTTCGCCGAACAGTTCCCGGCCGATGAGCATTCTACGGATTTCCGAGGTGCCGGCGCCGATCTCGTACAGCTTTGCGTCGCGCCACAGACGGCCGGTCGGGGTTTCGTTGATATACCCCATGCCGCCCAAGGCCTGGATCGCCTCGCCCGCCATCCAGGTGGCTTTCTCCGCGGAGTAGAGGATGGCGCCCGCGGCGTCCTTGCGCGCGCCGGTTCCCTTAAGGTCGCCGCGGTCCAGCGCCTTGCCCACGGCGTAGACGTAGGCGCGGCAGGCGTTCATGGTGGTGTACATGTCGGCGAGCTTGCCCTGCATCAGCTGGAATTCGCCGATCGCCTGGCCGAACTGCTTGCGTTCATGCACGTACGGAATGACCACGTCCATGCACGCGGCCATGATGCCCAGCGGTCCGCCGGCGAGCACTGCGCGCTCGTAGTCGAGGCCGCTCATCAGCACGTTCACGCCGCGGCCCATGCCGCCGACAATGTTGTCTTCCGGCACTTCGCAGTCGCGGAACACCAGTTCGCAGGTGTTGGACCCGCGCATGCCGAGCTTGTCCAGTTTCTGCGCGGTGGAGAAGCCCGGAAAGCCTTTTTCGATCAGGAATGCGGTGATGCCGCGCGGTCCGGCGCTGGCGTCGGTCTTGGCGTAGACCACCAGCACGTCGGCGTCCGGCCCGTTGGTGATCCACATTTTGTTGCCGTTGAGGATGAACTTGCCGCCCTTGTGCTCGGCCTTGAGGCGCATGCTGACCACGTCCGACCCGGCGCCGGGCTCGGACATCGCCAGTGCGCCGACGTACTCGCCGGAGAGCAGCCCGGGCAGGTATTTCTGCCTCTGCGCCGCGCTGCCATTGCGGTGGATCTGGTTCACGCACAGGTTGGAGTGGGCGCCGTAGGACAGGCCGACGGCCGCCGACGCGCGGCTGATTTCCTCCATGGCGACGATGTGCGCGAGATAGCCCATGCTGGTGCCGCCGTACTCTTCGCCGACGGTTATGCCGAGCAGGCCGAGGGAACCGAATTTGCGCCACAGATCGGCGGGGAATTGGTTGGCGCTGTCGATCTCGGCGGCGCGCGGCGCAATCTCGCTCGCGGCAAAATCGCGCACCGTGTCGCGCAGCATGTCGACGTCTTCGCCGAGATCGAAAGGCAGGGAAGGAAAGTCGATCATCGTTTTACCCATCCAGTCTTGAAAAGTGCGCTGACGC
>JADGRR010000498.1 GCA_017880745.1 Burkholderiales bacterium | reverse complement strand
ATCGCCGCGAAGGGCCTCGTCAAGATCCGCGACGAGAACGGCGCCAAGGCGCTCGCCGGTTTTGGTTCGGCTAAGGGATCGAACGAGGAAGCCTATCTGTTCCAGAAGCTGGTACGCACCGGCTTCGGCTCCAACAACGTCGACCATTGCACGCGGCTGTGCCACGCCTCCTCGGTGGCCGCGCTGCTGGAGGGCGTGGGCTCGGGCGCGGTGTCCAACCAGGTAAGCGACGTGCAGTTTGCAGAAGTCGTGCTGATCATCGGCGCCAATCCGACCGTGAACCACCCGGTGGCGGCGACCTGGATCAAGAATGCGGTGAAGAACGGCACCAAGCTGATCATCGCCGATCCGCGCCGCACCGAGCTCGCGCGCCACGCCACCTACGTGCTGCAGTTCAATGCCGACACCGACGTGGCCATGCTGAACGCCATCATGCACGTCATCGTCGCCGAGGGCCTGGCGAACAGGGAGTTCATCCGCGACCGCACCTCGGGCTACGAGGCGCTGGCCGAGAACGTGAAGCAGTACAGCCCCGAAATGATGGCGCCCATCTGCGGCATCCCGGCCCAGACCCTGCGCGAAGTTGCGCGGCTGTACGCCACGTCGAAGGGTTCGATGATCCTGTGGGGCATGGGTATATCGCAGCACGTGCATGGCACCGACAATGCCCGCTGCCTGATCGCGCTCGCGCTCATGACCGGGCAGGTCGGCCGGCCGGGCACCGGGCTGCATCCTCTGCGCGGCCAGAACAACGTGCAGGGCGCGTCGGACTCGGGCCTGATTCCGATGATGTATCCAAATTACCAGCGCGTCGACGATCCCGAGGCCAAGGCGCGTTTCGCCAAGCTGTGGGGCGCGCCCGACCTCGATCCCAAGCCCGGCCTCACGGTGGTCGAGATCATGCACGCGGCGAAGAAAAAGGACATCCGCGGCATGTACGTCATGGGCGAGAATCCGGCGATGTCGGACCCCGACGTCGACCATGCGCGCGAGGCGCTGGCGGCGCTCGACCACCTGGTGGTGCAGGACATCTTCCTAACCGAGACGGCCTATCTCGCGGACGTGGTGCTGCCTGCGACCGCCTGGCCGGAGAAGGACGGCACCGTCACGAATACCGACCGCATGGTGCAGCTCGGGCGTAAAGCCATCGAGCCGCCGGGCGAGGCGAAGGAGGACCTGTGGATCATCCAGCAGCTGGCAAAACGCATGGGTCTCGCCTGGAATTACGGCCACGTGTCGGAGGTGTTCGCCGAGATGCGCGCCGGCATGGACACCATCGGCGGGATCACCTGGGAGCGGCTTGAGCGCGATTCCGCGGTGACCTACCCATGCGAGGAAGAGGGCGATCCAGGCCAGTCGGTGGTGTTCACCGAGCATTTCCCCACCGCCACCGGCCGCGCCAAATTCGTTCCCGCCGACCTGATACCGGCGGACGAGCGGCCGGACCGGAAGTATCCGATGGTGCTGATCACCGGGCGCCAGCTCGAGCACTGGCATACCGGCGCGATGACCCGCCGCGCCGGCGTGCTCGATGCGATCGAGCCCGAGCCGATGGCGTCATTGCACCCGCTCGACCTGGACGAATACGGCGTGCAGCCGGGCGAAGTGGTGACGGTGGCCTCGCGCCGCGGCTCGATATCGCTGTATGCGCGTGCCGATGCCGGCACCCCCAGGGGCGCGGTGTTCATTCCGTTCTGTTATTACGAGGCGGCGGCGAACAAGCTCACCAACCCGGTGCTCGATCCGTTCGGCAAGATCCCCGAGTTCAAATACTGCGCGGTGAAGGTGACCAAAGGCGGGCCGGCGCCGGTGCATTCCAGCTTTGGCGGCGGGCAGTCGCTGCATACAGCGACTTGAACAGATGCGCATACCAGGAGCAAGCATTGCGCGCTCTGCGCGCCAACCGTGTTTTTGGTACGGATGAAAAGCGCATCCGTACCAAAAACACGGTTATTCATAAAACCGAGGACACCGCGGGGATTTCATACAAGATCACCGATTGCGTGCGGACGGGGTTATCGTCCGCGCGCAATCGATGATCCGCGCGGACGGGGCGCCGTACGCGCAAGCCAGGGCGCCGTAGCCAGACATGTTCTCCTGCCTCCGCCGATGTCGGCGAAGTGCCATTGCGCGCTAGCGCCCACCGCTTCGGCAATTCTTGACCATCGTCAAGGCCGCGCCTTGCGCGTGTGCCTATATTTCGCCCCATTGGTACAAACGTACAGACACCACCATTACGGAGACCACCATGCCATCGGACATCGACATCGCCCAGAAAGCGAATATGCAGCGCATTTCCAAGCTGGCTGCGGACAAGCTCGGCATCGCCGAAGAGCACCTCGAACCTTACGGCCATTACAAGGCCAAGGTGTCGCTCGAATATGTCGACAGCCTGAAGGACAAGCCCGATGGCAAGCTGATCCTGGTCACGGCGATGACGCCGACCCCGGCGGGTGAGGGCAAGACCACGACTACGGTGGGCCTGGGCGACGCGCTCAATCACATCGGTAAAAAGGCGATGATCTGCCTGCGCGAGCCCTCGCTCGGGCCGGTATTCGGCATGAAGGGCGGCGCTGCCGGCGGAGGTTACGCCCAGGTGGTGCCGATGGAAGACATCAACCTGCATTTCACCGGCGATTTCTCCGCCATCGGACTCGCCAACAACCTGCTGGCGGCGTTGCTGGACAACCACATCCATCACGGCAACGAACTGGGTATCGACGTGCGCCGCATCGCCTGGAAGCGTGTGGTGGACATGAACGACCGCGCGCTGCGCGACATCGTGGTGTCGCTGGGCGGTCCGGGCAACGGCTATCCGCGCCAGGATGGCTTCGATATCGTGGTGGCGTCCGAGGTGATGGCGATTTTCTGCCTGTCGAATTCGCTCGACGACCTGAAAAAGCGCCTGGGCAATATCGTGGTGGCTTACACCCGCGAGCAGAAGCCGATCTACGCCCGCGACCTGAACGCTCACGGCGCGATGACGGTGCTGCTGCGCGATGCATTGGCGCCGAACCTGGTACAGACGCTGGAGAACAGCCCGGCGTTCATCCAGGGCGGCCCGTTTGCGAACATCGCCCACGGCTGCAACTCGGTGATCGC
>JADGRR010000056.1 GCA_017880745.1 Burkholderiales bacterium | reverse complement strand
CCATCCCCTCGCGCCGCCTTGCTGTCGATCCAGTTTCCTTCATGCTCACATACTTGTTTCTCATGTCATTCTCCTTCAGTAACGAAGTTCAAACTGCCAACGAAACTACAGATTCAGAACGACGCGGGCGTGGGTTCGAGGGGCAGATTGCTCCAGTCCGCGCGCAGGGAACTCATCGGAGCAATGGCCTCGGATTGCGCGCTGGCGCTGGCGCTGGCGCTGGCGCCGGCTTCGGCGCGGGTAATGGGAGAACTCGGCGCAGGATCGGCTGCCGAGAAGGCGGCCCATACTCCGCCGATACCGGCCAGGGTGGCCGCCAGGAGGATGCCTTGGTGCAAACTGTTCATGCTGATTCTCCTTTTCCGTTAAGTTAAGGATCGACCGATTTCCGGGCGCGTGGCCGCAGTTGCAAACCCGTGACCGTGCGTGCACTATGAAGCGGAGGCTGCGCGCCGGGAATCCCGCGTTCGCGGTATGGCGCAGGCATTGAAGGGCGATATTCGTTGGATTGGAGGCAATCCGCAGAATGGATCAGACCAGGATCGTTATCGTCGAGGATGAACCGGAGTTCCGAAGTCGCGTGTCCGAGATCATCCGCGCCGAGGCGGGCTTCGCCCTGGTGGGCACCGCCGGGAACGGGGCCGAGGCGCTGGCGCTGATCGAGGCGACGGCGGCCGAGGTCTTCCTGGTCGATCTCGGCTTGCCCGACATGGACGGCACCCGGGTCATCCGCGCGGCGAGCGCCCGCTACCCCGAGGCCGATGTGGTGGTGGTCACGGTTTTCGGGGATGACCGGCACGTGCTCTCCAGCATCGAGGCGGGAGCCACCGGCTATCTCCTCAAGGACCTTTCCGCCGAGGATCTGGTGCGCAGTATCCGCTCCCTGCGGGCGGGGGGCTCGCCCATCAGCCCGGTGATCGCCCGGCGGCTGCTGCAGCGGCTGCGCCCGCCGTCACCGGCGGAGGAGGGGCCCCTCTCCGCGCGCGAGCGAGAGATCCTCCAGCTAATCGCCAAGGGATTCAGCTTCGACGAGGTTGGGGGTCTGCTCTCCATCTCCGCCCACACCGTCACCTCCCATGTGAAGAACATCTATCGCAAGCTAGCCGTACACTCCCGTAGTGAGGCGGTCTATGAAGCCAACAAGTTGGGCATGCTCAGGCTTTAGCTTGCTCTTGCTCGCCCTGGCCACCGGCGGGTTCGCCACCGAAGGGGCCATGCCCATCGCCGAGGCGCAGTTTCTGCAGGGCCACCCGCAGGGTCTGCCGCCGGCAGATGCCCCATGGCGACCGGTCCCCCTGCCCTCCAGCATCCGCACCGAGGATCCCGACAGCCTCCAGACCGTCTGGTACCGCCTCGCCTTCCACGCCCCTGAAGCGGCGCTCTCGGGCGAGCCGTTCGCCGTCTACATCCCCAGCTTCTTCTGCGCCTTAACCCTCTACCTGAACGGCAACCGCATCGGCCTGGTTGCTCCCCCAAGCGAGGCCTACCACCCGCGGATCAAACGCCCGCACCAGTTCCTGCTGCCCGATTCGCTCCTGCGACCCGGGGAAAATATTCTGCTGCTGCGAGGGGAGTGCCGTGGCTTTTCGCTGTCGCTGGGCGGGATCTGGGTGGGGCCGGAGCGGGAACTGACCCCCCGCTTTGAGGAGCGCCAGTTCTGGCAGATCACTGCGGCCAAGATTTCGTCGACACTGGGCATCCTGGCCGGGGCCGCCATGCTGATGGTCTGGTGGCGTCGCCGCAAGGAGGTCAGCTACGGATTGTTCGCAGTGGCCAGCCTCTTCTGGGGGGTGCACAGTGCGACTATTGTGCTGGAGTTCATCCCAGCCTCCCTGTGGACCGAATGGCGGGCCCTCTACTATTTCCTCACCGGCGGCTTCTGCATTCCCCTGATCGTGTTTTTCCTGCGCGAGTCGCAGCGCCGCTGGCTGTGGTTCGAGCGGCTGCTGCTCGCCTACTGGCTTGCCGCTCCGCTCGGGCTCCTGCTCTTGGGCTTGCGCGAGAGGGCATTTCTGGACATTTACTGGCTCGCTGGCCTTTTTCTGCTGATGCTCCTGGCGCTTGGAATTTTCGCCGCCCACACCCTCCGCCACCCATCTAGTGCCGGCTACGCCATGCTCGCTGCCGCCGTCTTCGCCGTGTTGCTGGGGCTGAATGACTACCTTTTCAATCTGGGCATCAGCGTCGTCGGCGCCTTTGGTCTGCACCTGGGGGTGCCAGCCATGCTGCTGGCCATTACCTGGGCGCTGACCAACCGCTTCGTGCAGTCCCTCGCCGTGGTGGAAAATATGAACGTCGTGCTGGAGACGCAGTTGGCCGAGCGGGAAGGGGAACTTGCGCAAAGCTATCACCTCCTGCGAGGGTTCGAACGCCAGCAGGCGATGGCCGAGGAACGCCAGCGCATCGTGAGCGACATGCACGACGGACTGGGCTCCCATCTCATCTCTTCCCTCGCCCTGGTGGAGAGAGGTGCGGCAGGTGCGAAGGAAGTGGCCGAGGTACTGCGGCAGGGCATAGACGAACTGCGGCTGGTCATCGACGCCCTCGGCCCTGAAAAGGGGGATCTGATCTCCGCCTTGGGCAATCTGCGCTTCCGCTTGGCGCCGCGCTTCTCCGCCGCGGGTATCTCCCTGCGCTGGGACGCCTCCGGGCTGCAAGACAGCTTGGAGATGTCCCCCGGAGCCGGGCTGCAGGTGCTGCGCATTCTGCAGGAGACGCTGACCAATGTGCTCAAGCATTCCAGGGCTGGCACGGTCAGCGTGTCGCTGGCCGCCCCGGATGGGCGCGAGTTTCACCTCCGGGTCAAGGACGACGGCGTCGGCCTGCAGTCAAACCTGGCCGCTTCAGGTCACGGACTCCCCGGCATGCGCCGTCGGGCGGAGGCGCTGGGCGGGCGCCTGGAACTGGCGAGCGAAGGTGGCACGACCGTGCACCTTTTCTTTCCCCTCGGTGGCGCAGATCCAGGCGCCCATTGACCGGCGCCAGCGCGGTGACCGCCGGGCGCCAAGCGCGCGCCCCAAGGGTGTTTCCTGCGGGGCACGCCCCGGCACCCCGCAGCAGCGGTGCCGATGCCGGCACGCTCATCGCTTGGCTGATTCGGCAACACAAAAATCGGTGAGCTGGCCCAGCACGCGCTCGAGCGCGCGATTGGCCGCGAGTACGCCGCCATAGGCATCCTCGCTCGGAGCGTTCTCGGCGGCGTCGAATTCGCGCACCGCGAGCACCTTCTTGCCCTTGACGTCGTAGAGTTGCGCTCGCAGCGTCAGTTGCACCCGGCTGGGCTGCGTGGTGAAATCGTGTTGCAGGCGGATCAATTCGGTATCGAGCCGCAGGTCGACGGGGACCGGATTTGTCGTTCGCACCACCGCGCGAAAACTGCCGGCCTGCTCCAGCGCCTGAACCAGCAGCGGCGCCAGCATGCGTGACGGCGCATCAACCCACCGATTCTTCACATAGTAGTCGAGCTTGTGCGGCTGCCGCACATAGGCCATCTGCGGCGTATCGAAACCCGGCCGCGCCGTGGGCGGATCGACCGCCAGGACCAAGTCCTGTTGCGGCCACTTGGTTGCCGCGGCAGGCGGCGCTTCGAGCAGGTAGAGCGCAGGGGTTTCCATCCGCGGCGGCTGCAGTGCGGTGCAGCCGGCCATCAGCATGGCCAGCATGGCCGAAATTGCGGCTACTTTGTTTAGGTTCATTCTCCTGGTCCGGGTTTCGATGCGGGTCTGCCATAGAGCAGCATGCTCGGGTTCTGCTCCAGCTGCTCGCTGAAGCGCCGCAGCGAGCCGGTCACTTCGCGCAATTCGGAAGCGAGCAGGCGCACTTCCGGCAGGATCTCGCCGCTGGCCTCGCGCAGGTCGGCGCGCACGCCGGTGCCGGCCCGGGCAACGTCGCTCGTCATGCGGTCGAATCTGTCCGCGCTCGCCTGCATGCGTTCCACCAGGCGCGGCAGTTCTCCGGTCACACGCGCCGTGTTGTCCATGGTACGCGCCGTGTTCAACAGGCTGGAATCAATCGCGGCGGAGCGCGCCGCCAGCGTTCGGGACAGAACCTGCAGCTCCGCCAGGGTTTGTTTGAACGTGCGCCGGTTGTCTTCGTCCATCAACGCGTTCATGCTCATGCTGGTGCGGTTTGCATTCGTCAGCAGTGCGGAAACCGCGCTATCGAGGCGCACCATCAGCGACGGTCCGCTGCGGATCACCGGATACGCTTCGCCGGGCCGCGCCTCCAGCGCAGGCGCGTCGGGGCCGCCTCCGGACAGCTCGACGTAGGCGATGCCCGTCAGGCCCTGCACCCTAAGTACCGCCACGGTGTCCTGCCTGACCGGCGTGCCGCGTTCGATGTCCAGCGTCAATTGCACTTGCTGGACATTCATTGGCGCCAGCGCCATCTTGCGCACGCGGCCGACTTCGACGCCGCGATACCTGACCGGCGCATCGAGGCTCAGCCCGGATACCGATTCGGCCATGTAGGTCTGGTAGGTGTCGTATGCCTTGCGATAGGCACCGCCGCTGGAAAACCACAGCACGCCCGCGATCAGCCCGGCGCCCAGCACCAGCACGAACACGCCGACCACGGCGAAGTTTACTTTTGCATCCATGCCTGCTCGCGCGCGGCTCGTCCGCGCGGCCCGTGAAAATATTCCCGGATCTGCGGTTGCCCGGAAGCGGAGAGTTCGGTCATGCTCCCGGTTCCGAGAATCCGCCCGTCGCCGAGTACCGCCACGCGATCGGCCGAGCGCCACAACAAGTCGAGATCGTGGGTGACCATCATGATGGTCAGGCCGAGCGCATCCCTCAACTGGTGCACCAGCTCGTCGATGCCGCTGGCGCTGAGCGGATCGAGGCCGGCGGTCGGCTCGTCGAGCAACAGCAACTCCGGATCGAGCGCGAGCGCGCGCGCCAGCGCGGCGCGCTTGCGCATGCCGCCGGAGAGCTCGCTAGGATACTTGGGACCGGCATCCGGCGGCAGCCCGGTGAGGGCGATCTTGACCGCCGCGAGCTCGTCGATCAGGTGCTGGCCGAGTGGCGTGTGCTCGTGCAGCACCATGCCGACGTTTTCCGTGACCGTCAGCGAACTGAACAGCGCTCCGCGCTCGAACATGACGCCCCAGCGGCGCCGCAGCGGCAGCGCGTCCTCATCGCTCATTCCAACGACCTCCAGGCCGAACACCCGGATCGAACCCGACTGCGGCTGCTGCAGCACGATGGTTTCGCGCAACAGCGTCGACTTGCCGCAGCCGCTGGCGCCGACCAGCGCGAAGATTTCGCCCCGGCGCACCGCCAGGCTCACGTTCTCGTGCACCACGGCGTCACCGAAGCGCGTGTTCAAGCCGCGGATTTCGATTACTGCAGCGGCATTCGGTGCCGGTTCCATTGCGGCGCTCATAGGTCGAACCAGCTGAATATGATCGAAAACAAGGCGTCGGTCAGGATCACCAGAAAAATCGACTGCACCACGCTGACCGTAGTCTGGCGGCCGACGCTGTCGGCGCTGCCTCCGACCTGGAATCCCTGATAGCACCCGACCAGCGCGATGATCACGGCAAACACCGGCGCTTTGCCGATGCCGATCAGATAGGATGAAAGGCTGATCGCGTCGTCCAACTGGCCGAGATAGGCGCTGAAACTCACGTCGAGCTGGGCGCGCGCCATGACCATGCCGCCGAGCACGCCCATGACATCCGTGAAGACGGTAAGCAGCGGCAATGCCAGGACCAATGCCAGCACCTTGGGCAGCACCAGGAGTTCGAGGCGTCCGACGCCGATGGTGCGCAGGGCGTCAATTTCCTCGGTCACCTTCATTGTGCCGATCTGTGCGGCGTAGGCGGAACCGGAGCGTCCGGCAACGATGATGGCCGTTAGCATGGGCGAGAGTTCGCGCACCATGGACAGACCGACCAGGTTGGCGACGTAGATGTTGGCGCCAAATCGCTGCAACTGCTCCGCGCCCTGATAGGCGATGACGATGCCCATCAGGAACGACAGCAGGCCCGTGATCGGCAGTGCTTCGAACCCGGCGACCTGCAGGTTATGCAGGATCGGCAGCCAACGGATGCGCTGTGGTTGTATCAGCGAACGCAGCAACATCACCGCGTTTTCGCCAAGAAACGACAACATGCCCAGCGTGTTGAGCAGGCTGTGCCAGGACTGCTGCCCGAACCGCGCGAGCCTGCCGGGCAGGGCTGCGGGTTCCCGCGTCACCGAGCGCGACGCAATCAGCCGCAGCAGGGCGTCGAATTCCGGGCGCAGGCCGCGCAACTGCACGCTGTGTCCCCTTTCCTGCAGCGTGCGCATGGTCCGGTGCAGCATCCACGCTCCGGAGGTGTCCATTGCCGTCACCGCAGAAGCGTCGAGCGATAGTTCTCCGGCATCGGGCCAGGGGAGTCTTGCCAGTTTCGGTTCCAGCTGTTCGATCCCGCGCAGAATCCAGGCTCCGGCGCAGCGCGCGTCGAACGGCGTGTTCCCGGGCTGTATATCCGCTCGGGAATCCGTCTCTGTGTAGTGTTCGACTGTCATCAGTTGGGCCGCACTTGGTGTCCGGGCGCGGGGCGCCGCATCCGCTGCGATCGCGCAGCGGATGTAGCGCTGGCGCTGGGTCACACGCTGCACTCCAGCTTGAAAGCTATAGCAAGCGGCACGGCAGGGTATTGACATGGGTCAAACGATCCCAGGCGTGGCCTGCGCAACGCCTTTCCGGTCCTGCTACCATTGCCAGCTTTGAAAGGGCGGAACCCGACCTATGGATCTTGGAATTGCCGGAAAAGCCGCCGTCGTCACCGGGGCGAGCAGCGGTATCGGCCGCGGCATCGCGCTGGCGCTCGGCGCCGAGGGTGTGCGCCTGGCGCTCGCCGCGCGGCGCCGGAATCTGCTGGAGGAAGTCGCCGGCGAAATCGTCGCCAACGGCGGCGCGCGTCCGGTGGTGATCGAATGCGACTTTATGCAACCGGAGGCGCCGGCCGCAATCGCAAAGGCGGCGCTCGATGGCCTGGGTGCGGTCGACATT
The DNA here is from genome assembly GCA_017880745.1 of Burkholderiales bacterium. Lineage (GTDB taxonomy): Bacteria > Pseudomonadota > Gammaproteobacteria > Burkholderiales > SG8-39 > 2-12-FULL-64-23. The sequence continues at coordinate 4,014 of JADGRR010000056.1, read as the reverse complement.
CTGGTGAACAACGCCGGCGGCAGCCGCCGCTTCGAGTTGGACGCGTCGGAAGAGCAATGGGACGAAGCGCTCACGCTCAACTTTACCCGCCAGCGCCAGCTCACGCACCGGCTGCTGCAGCAGATGATGGCGCGCAAATGGGGGCGCATCATCAACATTACCGGCAAGTCCGAGCCGGAGGGCATCAACGGCGCCTTCTGCGCCAAGGCGGCGATGCACTCCTGGGCCAAAGGCCTGTCGCGCGAAGTGGGCAAACACGGCGTCACGGTGAATTCGATTCCCCCCGGGCGCATCCTGAGCGAGCAGATCCTGCGCAACTACACGCCCGAATACCGCCAGTGGCAGTCGGAGCACGAGATTCCGGTCGGAGAGTACGGGCGGCCGGAAGACATAGCTGCGCTGGCGTGCTTTCTCGCTTCGCCGCTGGCACGCTACATTACCGGCACGGTGATACCGGTGGATGGGGGGTTGCGGCGCTACCAGTTCTGAGTTGGCGCTTCGGCTTGGTTGCCAGTTTTGACAACTGGATCGCGTGGTCGGTCTCACTAAGGGAAAGTTAAAGAATGCAAACCAATGATGCGTTTGTCGCGGACGGCGGCGGCAGCCGTTTCACCACCGCAGCCGAGATGCCATGAGCAGCGCAGGCGGGCATATCGGCTTCATCGGCCTGGGCGTCATGGGCGAACCCATGTGCCGCAATCTCGCGCTGAAATCCGGCGTGACGGTCATCGCCTACGATCGCGATCCGGCGCCCCTGGTCCGGCTCAGATCACAGGGCGTGCTCAGCGCCGTTTCGGCGAAGGCGGTCGCGGATAAGGCCGGCGTCGTGTTCCTTTCCCTGCCTTCAGGAGAGGTCGTCGCCGAGATTGTCCGCGGCGCCGGTGGCCTGCTAAGTGCGGTACGGCCGGGGCAGATCATCGTCGACCTGGGCACCTCGCCCGTGGATCTGACGCGGCAACTGGCGCAGGAATTCGCCCAGCGCGAAGCGCGCTTCGTCGATGCACCGGTGGCGCGCACGCGCGCCGCAGCCGAAGCCGGCACGTTGTCGGTGATGGTCGGCGCCGATGTCGAGACTTTTGACGCGCTGCGGTCCTTGCTTGGCATGTTCGCCAGCGACGTGACCCACTGCGGCCAAGCCGGATGCGGCCAGGTCGTAAAGATACTCAACAACATGGTGCTGTTCGAGACCGTGATCGCGCTGGCGGAAGCGCATGCCATCGGCACCCGTTCCGGCGTCGATCCGCAATTGCTGTTCGAAACGCTGTCTAAGGGCTCGGCCGACAGCTTCGCGCTGCGCAACCACGGCATGAAGGCGATCCTTCCCGGCCAGTACCCGGAGCGCGCTTTTTCGGTCGAGTATGCACGCAAGGACCTGTCCTACGCGCTGCGCCTGGCGACGGAGAACGCGGTCGATGCCACCGGGGCGCGCAATGCGGACGGCTGGTTGCGACGGGCGATCGAGGCAGGCGACGGCGACCTCTATTTTCCGGTGGTCAGTCGCTTGATCGGCCGCAAACATTAGTTCAGAGTCCGACTCAGCGCGGGGCGGCGGCCGCTGGGACGCCATCGTCATCGGCGCTGGCGCCGCGGGGATGATGTGCGCCGCGCAGATCGGGCAGCGCGGCCGCAGTGTGCTGCTGCTCGAGCATGCGCGCAAGCTGGCCGAGAAGATTCGCATCTCCGGCGGCGGGCGCTGCAACTTCACCAACCGGCATTGCGGGCCGGAGAATTTCCTGTCGCAGAACCCGCACTTCTGCCGCTCCGCACTGGCGCGCTATACGCCGCAGCATTTCATCGCGCTGGTCGAGCGCTACCGCATCGAGTACGAGGAGAGAACGCTAGGGCAGCTGTTCTGCGCCGGCAGCGCGCAGCAGATCATCGACATGCTGAAAAGCGAATGCGAGCGCGGCGGCGTGCATTGGCACATGCCCTGCGAAGTGCGCACCGTAGCTCGCGAAGGGGCGGAGTTTGTCGTCGACACCGACCACGGCATATGCCGGGCGCGCTCCCTGGTGGTGGCGACGGGCGGCCTGTCGGTGCCGAAAATCGGCGCCGGCCCGTTCGGCTATCGCATGGCGGAGCAATTCGGATTGAAAATCGTGCCTCCGCGCCCGGCGCTGGTGCCGCTCAGCTTCGGGCCTGAAACGCTCGCGCGTCTCGGTGATCTGTCCGGAATTTCCATAGACGCGGAAGTCGCGTGCAACGGCGGGCGTTTCCGTGAAAACCTGCTGCTGACTCACCGCGGGCTTTCGGGACCGGCGATTCTGCAGATTTCTTCCTATTGGCGTCCCGGCGACGCGATCGAGATCGATCTGTTGCCGGGACGAGATGCCGAAACCTGGTTTTTGTCCGAGCAGTCCAGCCGGACGCAGTTCAACAACCTGCTCGCCCAGGCGCTCCCCAAACGCTTTGCGCAACAATGGTGCGAAGCGCATGACGCGGTGAGGCCGCTCAATCAGTTCCCGGCCGGCGCGCTGCGCGCGCTGGCGCACGACCTGCATCACTGGCAGGTCAAACCCTCCGGCACGCTGGGTTACAACAAGGCCGAAGTGACTCTCGGCGGCGTCGATACCGATGGCCTGTCGTCGAAAACGATGGAGGCAAAGACAGTGACGGGCCTGTTCTTTATCGGCGAGGTGGTGGATGTGACCGGCCAGCTCGGCGGCTTCAATTTCCAATGGGCCTGGGCGAGCGGGCACGCAGCGGGGCAGGTGGCCTAGCGGCGACCCCGCTTTTCTGTTTCTGCCGGCGCCGGCGGGACAGGCGCTGGCGCCGGCGGCAACGCCAGCCCGGCGCATGGCAGGCGTCGCCAGCCGAGCGTATGATTGATTTTTATCAAACGGCCGGATTGCAGGAGCGTATAAATTTGACCTGAGATTGGTGCGGGGCTATTCCCCGTATGATATTTTCAACCTTGAGCTGCGCCTGCCAGGACTACGATGAAAAAAATGATACCGGAAACTCCCCCCGAGTACGATCGGACGCGGATCGTGGAGCGCCCCGACGGCTTCTATTGGCATTCAAGGGGCGGCGGGAAAGAGTCCGGCCCGTTCGTGACGCTGCTCGAAGCGGTCGAAGACATGCAGTACAGCGCAGATTCGGACTACGAACCGGGAGAGAGCGTGGAGCAGGCGGAAGCCGAGATTGGTGTCGCCGATTGGGTCGATCCGGAGACCGGCGAACTGGCTGAAGAACAGACCCCGCGAATCGAAGATCACTAGCCTCAGTCGACTCCGGCGTGCAGCTTCTTCAGGCAGCGGCCGACCCACTGCGCGCTCAGCTTCTCCTGCAATGAGTTCTGTCTCAGGCGCTCAGACAGCGCGCCGAAATCGACGCGATCCAGCTCCTGGTCCTGGTTGAAGCAGGAAAATACATAGCTCGTCTTCCCCGTTTGCGGATCGCGCTGCGGCTGCAGGCACTGCGCGCAGATTTCCTTCATCATGCATTGCATCGGCGAATTGATCGAGCCGATGGCGAAGTGATGCGGCTTGAGATGGGGTTTGAGCACGTCGTGGCGCGCCCGGCCCAGCGCCGCCATCATGCGGTCCGAGCCGATAGCGATAATTCGGTCGGCGTCGTCCATGCGTATCGGCGGCGGTCCCAGCCGGCCGTCGGCGTAGGCGTCCATGGCCTGGACGATATTGCCGACGAAGCTGCGGTCCTGGGGCCGGGCCTGCCCGCTGGCTAGCTGGAATCCGGGTTCCTCGTCGCAGCACCAGATAACCACGTCCGCGGCAGCCTCGATGTCGGCGACCTTGTAGCGGTCGATCGCCTTCTTGTAGCCGGCGAAATACAGCACTTTCGACCCGGCGGCGCGAAACGCCTGACCGATCGAGAACAGCACCGCGTTTCCCAAGCCGCCGCCGGCGAGGATCACGGTCTCGTTCGGGACGATGTGAGTCGGCGAGCCGGTCGGTCCCATCAGGATGACCGGCTCGCCGGGCTTGAGCAGCGCGCACAAGTCGCTCGACCCGCCCATTTCCAGCACGATAGTCGATACCAGTGCCTGCACCG
>JADGRR010000497.1 GCA_017880745.1 Burkholderiales bacterium | reverse complement strand
GCCGGGATGCCGCCGCCGTTCCAGCCGCGGTAGTCGCCCGACGCAGTGGCCTGCACGCCCGGCATCCCCATGATGAGGCTCACCGGATTGCGTCCGCGCGTCGGCATGTTTTCGATCTGCATCGTGTTAAGAGAGATCGAGCGGTCGGAGCTGTCGGTGGCAACGTGCACGGTATTGGCAGCCACTTCGACCGTGCTCGTCACATCGCCGACCTGGAGGTGGATCTCATGCAAGTCGACGCGTTCCTGCGCGGCGACGGTGACGCCTTTCTGATCGTAACCCTTGAAGCCCGACTGCGCGGCATGCAGGCTATACGAACCCGGGACGAGGCCGGTAAAGATGAACGAGCCGTTCGCCTCGGTGGTGTATTTGCGCACTTGCTGAGAGGCATCGTGGGTTAACTGGACCGTGGCGCCCGGAACGGTGCCGCCAGCAGAATCTACCACGGTTCCCGAAATCTGACCAGTGACGCTCTGGCCGTAAACTGCGGGCAGCGCTGCCAGCAGACAAATCAATACCGTTATGAGACAAGCAACTCTCTTCATGTACTCCCCCAAATTGTTCTCTGGATTGGTTGAGCCTGCGAAAGGACTCCGCCGGCTATGAAAAAAGACACCAACAAGTCGTTTAACGACACTGAATGCCCTACGGCCGAGCTTGTGACCCTGTTCGGCGACTTCACGGTCGCGTGCATTCAAACTCCCTTGAAACGTATCAACGCCCTGGTAGTGGGACAAGCATATCTCCTATACCCCCCGGTGTCAAGCCATTTGCGATTTTGCGATCAGCAGTAACCGGACAATACAATGTCATTCTCGCCTTGACAGGCAATTCCAGAAGCTAGTACGCTTACAAGCACTCACCCGGCTGGTGCGGCGAAAGCGGCCGCCAATCCGCGATCAAGCAGTATTAACATACCATTCGGAGTTGGGGAACTCAAAGGGGTTCAATATGAACAGTCAGGTCGAAAACACCGCGGCGCGCGTGCAATGAGACGGGCCGCCGGGTTGACAGACGGACCCAAAGGGTACCCCGTCCGTCCCACTTGTGGTTTCGCCTGCCAACCGATGGTTCTGCTTTGCGCGGCAGTCCTGCTCACGGCGGCGTGCGGCCCGGCTTCGGTCGGGGAAAGGAAGGCCGAGGAGAAGAAAGCCGCGCCCCCTGGGGTGGAGTACTTCCACGTGGATGCGGCTACCGCCGGCACGGTCACGGGAGCCATCACATTCGCCGGCGCCAAACCGGCCCGGCAGGCGATCTCCATGGAGGCGGATGAAGGCTGCCAGAAAGCCCACGCCGGCAAGCCCGCCTACGACGAAGCGGTCGCGACGGGCAAGAACGGCGCGCTGGCCAACGCATTCGTCTACATACAGGCCGGCCTCGAAGGCAAGAAATTCGAACCCAACACGCAAGCCGTGGTGCTGGATCAACGCGGCTGCATGTTCGTGCCGCACATCATCGGCCTACGCCCCGGGCAAACCCTCGACCTGAAGAATGGTGACTCGGTGGCGCACAACGTTCATCCCCTGCCGGTGAACAATCGGGAATGGAATCAGGAGCAGACGCCGCAAGCTCCCGGCGTGGAGCACCGCTTCGCCCGGCCGGAGATCATGATCCCCGTCAAATGCAACATCCACGCCTGGATGCACTCCTATATTGGAGTGGTGGATCATCCTTACTTCGCCGTCACCGGCCCCGACGGCACCTTCCAATGGAAGAACGTCCCGCCCGGCGATTACACGGTGGCCGTCTGGCACGAGAAGTTCGGCAAACAGGAGCAGCAGGTCCACGTTGCCGCTTCTGCGTCCGCGGCAGTAAACTTCACGTATCGCTGAGATTCCATCATGAAAAACTTCGTCGTGTCCGCTGTCGCGCTCCTTGTGGGGTTGTGCATCTCCTGCGCGCCCGGGGGCCCTGCCTACCGCGTCTACATCAGCAATGAAGCCTCGGGCGACCTGACCGTGATCGATCCGGAGAAAATGGTAGCGATCGCCACGGTGGCCATCGGCAAGCGCGCGCGCGGCATCCACGCCAGCGCCGATGGCAAGCAGGTTTTCGTCGCGCTGAGCGGTTCCCCCTTCGCCCCTCCGGGAGTGGACGAGAGCACGCTGCCCCCGCCCGATAAGAGCGAGGATGGCATCGGCATCTTCGACATCGCGCAGAACAAACTGCTGAGGAAAGTCCCCGGCGGCAGCGATCCCGAACAATTCGCGGTTGGCAAGGACGGACTGCTCTACGTCTCCAACGAGGACGCCGCCGGCCTCAGCTTCGTCGACCCCGTCAAGGGCACGGTGCTGGCGACGGTGGCCACGGGCGCGGAGCCCGAAGGCGTCACGCTCAGCCCCGACGCGAAATTCGTCTACGTGACCAGCGAGGACAAAGGCACCGTTGCGGTGGTCGACACGGCCACGCGGCAGGCCGTAAAGACCATCCCGGTGGGACGCCGTCCGCGCGGCATCGTTTTCCTTCCTGATGGATCGCGCGCCTACGTCAGCAACGAAAACGACGCCACGGTGAGCGTGATCGATACGGCCAAGCTCGAAGTGGTGCAGACGATTTCCGTGGGCACCGGACTGAAACCCATGGGCATGGCAATGACGCGCGACGGCTCCAAGCTGTATGTCACGACCGGGCGCGGCAAGAAGGTGGTGGTGCTGGAGCCAGCGACCGGCAACCTCGCGGCCTCCTTCGAGGTGGGCGACCGCCCGTGGGGCATCGCTCTTTCGCCCGATGAAAAGCTCCTGTTCACGGCCAACGGCCCCTCTAACGACGTGTCCATCGTCGATGTGGCCACGCGCACGGTGCTCAAGAAGGTGAAGGTCGGCGACAAGCCCTGGGGCGTCCTGGTGATCAGCCGCTAGGGTTGTGTCCACGAAATAGATGGGCACGCGAGCGACGGGAAAAAGCCTAAAAGGCGGCTTGCAGCCAAGATTGGCTGCCCCACATGCGGCAAGCCGCAAACGGCGTTGGCGATTTTCCGAAGGTCGCAGCGGCGCGTCTACGGGCGGCAGGCGGATTAACAATCCGCCGCAGGTTGGCAACCTGCCCCACAGCCCCGCACGATTCGTCGTGGCGCGCGAAGAAACGAAAAGATAGTAGTACATG
>JADGRR010000496.1 GCA_017880745.1 Burkholderiales bacterium | reverse complement strand
CGAGCAGCAGCACCGCGCGATCCGCGAGCAGCGCGCGCGCGATCGACAGCCGCTGGCGCTGGCCACCGGAGAGCCGCACGCCGCGCTCGCCGAGGAAGGTGTCCATCGCCTCGGGCAGGCGCTCGATGAACTCGCTCGCGTAGGCCGCGGCGCAGGCGTCCTCTACGTCGGCGTCGCTCGCATCGGGCCTGCCATAGCGCACGTTCTCGCGCACCGACGCGGCGAAGATCACCGGATCCTGTGGCACCAGCGCCAGGCGCGTGCGCAGCGCGCGCGGATCGGCACGGCGCAATTCGACCCCGTCCACGCTGATCGCGCCGGTATCCGTGTCGTAGTAGCGCAGCAGCAGCTGCAGCACGGTCGACTTGCCCGCGCCGGAGGGGCCGACCAGCGCAACCGTTTCGCCCGGCTTCACCTCGAGCGAAAAATCGGCGAGCGCCAGCACATCCGGGCGCGAGGGATAGCTAAAGCTGACGTTCTCGAACCTTACTTCTCCGCGCGGCGGGTCCGGCAGCGCCTGCGGGCTCGCCGGGGCGCGGATCTGCGGCTCGGTGGCGAGCAATTCCATCAAGCGCTCGGTAGCGCCGGCGGCGCGCTGCAGATCGCCGATCACTTCGGACACCGCGCCAAAGGCGCCGGCAACCAGCACAGCGTAGAACACGAAGGCCGACAATTGGCCCGCGCTGATGCGCCCGGCGAGCACGTCGTGGCCGCCGATCCACAGGATCACGCCGACCGCGCCGAAAGCGAGCAGCATCACTATGGCGATCAGGAGCGCGCGCTGGCGGATGCGCTCGGCTGCCGTCGCGAACGCCTGCTCGACGCGCTCGCCGAAGCGCTCCCGGTCCACGTTCTCGTGGCCGTAGGACTGAACCGTGCGGATTTCGTGCAGCGCCTCGTCGATGTACACGCTGACATCGGCCACACGCGCCTGGCTCGCACTCGACAGCTTGCGCACGCGCCGACCGTAGAGCAGGATCGGCGCGATCACCAGCGGCACGCCCAGCACCACCAGCGCGGTGAGCTTGGGGCTGGTAACGATCAGCATGACCAGGCTGCCGAGCATGATCAGGGTATTCCGGAGCGCGAACGAGGCGCTCGAGCCGATCACGACTTCGAGCAGCGAGGTGTCGTTGGTGAGGCGCGAGATCACCTCGCCCGTGCGCGTCACCTCGAAAAAACCCGGCGACAGATCGAGCAGATGGCCGAACACGGCGCGGCGGATGTCCGCCGTGACGCGCTCTCCGATCCAGGAAACGTAATAAAAGCGCGTGTAAGTTGCGATCGCCATGACGACGATGACGGCGAGCAGGGCAAACAAGGCCGAGTCGAGCAGCGCCGCGTCGGCGCCGGAAAACCCGCGATCGATGACGCGGCGCAAGCCCTGGCCCAGCACCAGCACGCAGCCCGCGGCCACCACCAGGGCCACCATGGCAATCGCCATCTGCCGGCGGTAGGGCGCGAGAAAGCCGAGGATGCGCACGAGCTGGCGGAGGTCGCGGCTCGGCGGTCTATCGGGAATGCTGTCCTTGAGCCGCGCCACGCTAAATGCCGGCCAAGCGCCGTTCCAGCGTCACGATCCAGTGCTCTACCGGCAGCGCGGTTCCGCCCTGCAGATGGCTCAAGCAGCCGATGTTGGCTGTGACTATGGCCTGGGGAGAGCCGGCGTGCAAGGCGGCCAGCTTGTTCGCTCTCAGCCGGGCCGACAACGCCGGCTGCAGGATCGAATAGGTGCCGGCCGAGCCGCAGCACAGATGGCTGTCGGCGACCGGCGTCAATTCGAAGCCCGCCGCAATGAGGATACGCTCGGTCAGACCGGTGATCTTCTGCCCGTGCTGCAGCGTGCAGGGCAGCTGCAGGGCGAGTTTCGAAGCGCCTGCGCCGGGGCTTGTTGCCGCGAGCAGCGGCTTCAGCCGATCCAGCTCGGCGGCGATCACTTCGCTCAGGTCCTTGGTCAGGGAGCTGATTTTCTCCGCCTTCGCGGCATAGGCCGGATCGTGCGCGAGCAGGTGGCCGTATTCCTTCACCGTCACGCCGCAGCCGCTGGCGCTCATCACGATTGCTTCCACGCCGCCGACGGCGCCGGGTTCTTTCGCCTCGACATAGGGCCACCAGGCATCGATCAGCGCACGCATGTCGTTAAGGCCGTCGTCCTGCGCATTCAGATGAAAGCGCACCGCGCCGCAGCAGCCCGCTCCGTGCGCTTCGATCAGCGAGACACCCAGTTTGTCAAGCACCCGCGCGGCCGCGGCGTTGACGTTGGGCGCGAGCGCCGGCTGCACACAGCCGGCGAGCACCAGCATTCTGCGTGCATGCCGTACAGCCGGCCAGGCGCCAGCGTCGCGCACCGTCGCGGGAATCTTGCCCTGCAATGCGAACGGCAGCACCGGGCGCGTCAACTGGCCGAGCTTGAGCAGTGACGCAAACAGCCAACTGCGCGGCAGCACCACGCGCAAGGCGAGCCGCAGCAGCCGCGCGAGCAGCGGCCGCGGCACGCGTTCCTCCGCGAGCTTGCGGCCGATGTCGACCAGCCGTCCGTACTGCACCCCGGACGGGCAGGTGGTCTCGCAGGCGCGGCAGGTGAGGCAGCGGTCCAGGTGCAGTTGTGTCCTGGCCGTGACCACGGCGCCTTCCAGCATGCCCTTGATCAGGTAGATGCGGCCGCGCGGCCCGTCGAGTTCGTCGCCGAGCAGCTGATAGGTCGGACAGGTCGCAGTGCAAAATCCGCAATGCACGCACTTGCGCAGGATAGCGTCGGCCTCCTTTCCCTCGCGGGTATCCTTGATGAAGTCAGCCAGCTTGGTTTGCATGGAGCAACCGCGGTGAAAAACAGTTCATAGTTCCGGGTACATCCGACCGGGGTTGAAAACGCCCGCGGGGTCGAAGGCCTGCTTCAGCTTGCGGTGGATTTTCACCAGCGCGGGCGCAAGCGGCGTAAACACCCCCGCGCTCTTGTCGGACGCGCGGAACAGCGTGGCGTGTCCGCCCGCGCGGGCCGCCGTCTCGCGCACGGTGCGCGCATCGGCGTTGCTCGCGAGCCACCGCAGCGAACCGCCCCACTCGATCAGCTGCTCACCCCGCAACGCAAGCGCCGGCGTGAGCGAAGGCA
>JADGRR010000495.1 GCA_017880745.1 Burkholderiales bacterium | reverse complement strand
CGCGCTTCGACGGGGTGAAGGCGGGAACGATCGCCGAGCTCGAGCTGCCGCGCGAACTGCTGGCGCGCGCCCGCGACGGGCTGCCCGCGGTGCAGCGCGAGGCGCTGGAGGCGGCGGCCCTGCGCGTGCGCCGCTACCACGAAAAACAGCTGGCGCAGTCCTGGCAGTACACCGAGGCCGATGGCACCGTGCTCGGCCAGAAGGTGACGCCGCTCGACCGGGTCGGCCTGTATGTACCGGGTGGCAAGGCCGCCTATCCGTCCTCGGTGTTGATGAACGCGCTTCCCGCCAAAGTGGCCGGTGTGGCCGAGCTCGTCATGGTGGTGCCGACGCCGCGCGGCGAGAAGAACCAGCTGGTGATGGCGGCGGCCGCCATCGCCGGAGTGGATCGGGTATACACGATCGGCGGGGCGCAGGCAGTAGGTGCGCTCGCCTACGGCACCCAGAGCATCGCGCAGGTGGACAAAATCGTCGGACCGGGCAACGCCTACGTGGCGGCGGCCAAGCGGCGCGTGTTCGGCGTGGTCGGCATCGACATGGTGGCGGGGCCCTCGGAGATCCTGGTGATCTGCGACGGCGCCGCATCGATGCCGGACTTCGCCGACTGGATCGCGATGGACTTGTTCTCGCAGGCCGAGCACGACGAAGTGGCGCAAGCCATGCTGATCTGCCCGGATGCCGCTTTCATCGACGCGGTGGCGGCGAGCATAGACCGGCTGCTGCCGCAGATGCCGCGGCGCGAGGTGATTGCCGCGTCGCTCAAGGCGAGGGGTGCGCTGATCGAAGTGCGCAGTCTGGAGGAAGCCTGCGCCATCGCCAACCGCATCGCCCCCGAGCACCTGGAACTGGCCGTAGCCGAGCCGGAGAAGCTGGTTGACCGGATACGCCACGCCGGCGCCATATTCATGGGCCGCTACAGCTGCGAGGCGATCGGCGATTATTGCGCCGGTCCCAACCACGTGCTGCCGACCTCGCGCAGCGCGCGCTTTTCCTCCCCCTTGGGGGTATACGACTTTCAGAAGCGCTCCAGCCTGATTCAGATATCCAGGGCGGGTGCGCACACCCTGGGCAAAATCGCCTCTACCTTGGCCGAGGGCGAAGGTTTGCACGCGCATGCGCGTTCCGCCGAATACCGCCTGCTTCGATCGTAAGGTGCACCTGTGAGCCGTTATTGGAGCAAGGTTGCGGGTGGATTGACGCCCTATGTGCCGGGCGAGCAGCCCAAGCTGCCCAACCTGGTCAAGCTCAACACCAACGAGAGCCCCTACGGCCCAAGCCCGCGGGCGCTGGCAGCGTTGCGTGCCGAGGTGGGCGATACGCTGCGGCTCTATCCCGACCCGAACAGCGATCGACTCAGGGAATCCATCGCGGCGTTCTACAAGCTGAAGCCTGCGCAGGTGTTCGTCGGCAACGGTTCCGACGAGGTGCTGGCGCACACTTTCCTCGCGCTGCTCAAGCACGATGAGCCGGTCTTGTTCCCGGATATCACCTACAGCTTCTATCCCGTGTACTGCGGCCTGTACGACATCGACTACAGGCAGGTGCCGCTGACCGAGTCGTTCGAGATCTGCGTCGATGATTATATGACGCCGAACGGCGGCATTATTTTCCCGAATCCGAATGCGCCCACCGGCCGGCCGCTTTCGCTGTCCGAAATCGAGCGCCTGTTGCGCTCGAATGCCGAGTCGGTAGTGGTAGTCGACGAGGCCTACGTGGATTTCGGCGCCGAGTCGGCGGTCGGGCTGGTCGATCGCTACCCGCAACTGCTCGTTGTGCACACGCTGTCGAAATCGCGCGCGCTCGCCGGACTGCGCGTGGGGTACGCGCTCGGGGATGCGGAACTGATCGAGGCGCTGTGTCGCGTAAAGGACAGCTTCAACTCCTACCCGCTGGACCGCTTCGTCCAAGCCGGGGCCGCCGCCGCGATCGACGATCGCGCGTATTTTGAGCAGCTCTGCGCCAAGATAATTGCCACGCGAGCGCGGCTGGTGAGCGATCTTGCGTCATTAGGCTTCGACGTGCTGCCTTCAGCCGCAAATTTTGTGTTCGCGCGGCATAGTCAGCGTGGCGGCACCGAACTGGCCGCGAAATTGCGCGAGCGCAGCATTATCGTGCGGCATTTCAAAAATCCGCCTCGCATCGAGCCATTCTTGCGCATCACTGTCGGGACGGATGCCCAATGTGCGGCTCTGATCGCGGCCCTGAGGACGATTCTGGCCTAGAATACGCACACGCCGCCCTGAGCCGCCTTGCCCTCTTGTCGCGCTGGGTTAGAATGCAAAGGATTCCGGCGATACCTTCGGCCAATAATTTATGCGTACTGCCTCTGTCACCCGCAACACCAGCGAAACCCAGATCGGCGTGAGCCTTGACCTGGACGGCTCCGGCTCGGCCAAATTGGCTACCGGCCTGCCCTTCCTCGACCACATGCTGGACCAGGTTGCGCGCCACGGCATGATCGACCTGGAAATCGCCGCCAAGGGCGACTTGCACATCGACGCCCATCACACGGTCGAGGACGTCGGCATCAGCCTGGGGCAGGCCCTGGCCGAAGCGGCCGGCGACAAGCGCGGCATACGCCGTTATGGCCACGCCTATGTGCCGTTGGACGAGGCGCTCTCGAGGGTGGTGATCGATTTTTCCGGACGCCCCGGACTGGTCTATCAGCTCAAGTTCAGCCGCGCCTGGATCGGCGAATTCGACGTCGACCTGGTGCGCGAATTCTTTCAGGGCTTCGTCAACCACGCCCAAGTGACGCTGCACATCGACAATTTGCGCGGCGACAACGCGCACCATCAGTGCGAGACGGTGTTCAAGGCTTTCGGCCGGGCGTTGCGCATGGCGGTCGAGCCCGATCCGCGCGCTGCGGGTACGATCCCCTCGACCAAGGGTAGCTTGTGATTCCACAGGGTTGACCGGATTGCGCAGGGTTCGCAAGATTGTTGGCTGCGCAACCCGGATTCCTGCCTGGCGCATGGATTTTTCCCTTGGTTAATCCAGTCTGATTGCATCCGCGATGACCTCGATAGCAGTAATTGACTACGGCATGGGCAACCTGCGCTCGGTATCCAAGGCGCTGGAGCACGTCGCGCCGGATGCGGACGTGCGGGT
>JADGRR010000494.1 GCA_017880745.1 Burkholderiales bacterium | reverse complement strand
GAAAACGTGAAAAACCGCAATGCTCCCGGCCCGATCAAGCGCGGCATCGGCATCGCCTCGATGCTCCACGTCGGCGGCGGCGCCAAGATCTACCCCTCCGACGGCTGCGGTACCATCCTCAAGCTCGACGACTTCGCGCAGGTCACGCTGATCACCGGCGCCTCGGAGATCGGCCAGGGGTCGGAAACGGTGCTGTCGCAGTTGGTGTGCGAGGAACTGGGCCTGCCCATGTCCGCGCTCACCGTCATCAACAACGACACCGCCATCACGCCCTGGGACGTAGGCGTGCACGCGAGCCGCACCACTTTCATCGCCGGCAATTCCGCCCTCGGCGCGGCACGCCTGGCGAAAACCAAAATCCTTGCAGCGGCAGCAAAGAAATTCGAATGCCCGGCGGAAGAACTCGATCTGCGCGGCGGCTGCGTCATCAAGGCTGCGAGCGGCGAGGCGCTGATCGATCTGCCCAGACTCATGCGCAACCTGCACTTCTCGGACAAAGCCGAACTAGTGATGACGACGTTTTACTACGAACCGCCCAGTTCGCACCAGGACAAGGATTACAAGGGCAACGTCTCGGCCGCCTACGCCTGGGGCACGCAGGTGGTGGAAATCGAACTGGACACCGAAACCGGCATCGTCAGAATGACCAAAGTCACTGCCGCGCACGATGTAGGCCGGGTGCTGAACCGCCTCGGCATCGAGGGCCAGGTCGAGGGCGGCGTCGTCATGGGCCAGGGCTACGCCCTGACCGAAAGCCTGATCGTCGAGAACGGCGTGACGCGCAATCCCAATTTCCGCGACTACAAGCTGGTCACGGCGCCGGAGATTCCGGAAATGGACATCGCCTTCATCGAGTCCCTGGACGGCGAAGGCCCGCAGGGCGCCAAGGGCGTGGGCGAAGCGCCCGCCATCTGCGTTGCCGCGGCGACCGCCAACGCTATCTACAATGCCACCGGCGTGCGCATCTGCGGCCTGCCGTTCACGCCGGAGCGGGTGTACCGGGCGCTGCACGGCAAGGGCGAGAAACTGTACCTCGAGAAACCGGCGCAGGCTGCATGAAGCGCCGCACCATCCTGTCACTGGAGCAGGCGCTGTCCCTGCCCTACGCCACGCTGCGCTTCGCGCAACTGGGCTGGCGGGTGATCCGCATCGAGTCCACGCCGAGCGGCGCGGGCCTGCCCGGCGACCCGAACCGGTACATCGGCGCCAAGGTGGCGGACGATGACCGGCGCACCTATTTCATCGCCCCCAACGTGGGCAAAGAAGCCATCGCGCTCGACCTGAAGCACCCCCAGGGGCAGGCGCTGCTGCGGCGGATGATCAAGGAACTCGACGTCGACGTCTTCTGCTGCAACACTTTGCCGCGGCGCTACCAACAACTGGGCATCGATTACGAGACCCTGCGCGAGGTGAAACCGGACCTCATCTGGGCCGGTATCTCGGCCATGGGCCCGGAGTACCCGGACGCACCCGGCTACGATCCGGTGATCCAGGCCATGGCCGGCTACATGGAACTCACCGGCGACCCAGGCGGCCCGCCGACGCTCTGCGGCGTGCCGCTGATCGACCTCAAGGCCGGTGACGAGGTATACGCCAGCGTGATGCTGGCGCTGGCCGAACGCGCCGAGACCGGCCTTGGCACCCGTATCGATGTCTCCATGCTGCAGGCGGCGGCGTCCTGGCTCATCACCACCCTGCCCCTGCTCGATTTCGATTGCCAGCCTGCGGAAATCACCCGCTGCGGCAACGCGCACCGCAAGTTCATTCCGACCAACGTTTACCCTACGCGCGACGGTTTCATCTTCATGGCCATCGGCAGCGACGTGCAATGGAAACGATTGACCGAGATTCCCGAGTTCGCGCCGCTCGCCAATGCGGTGCGGATCACCAATGAAGGCCGGGGGCGCGAGCGCGAGGCGATTCACCGCGAAATGGCAGCCGTGACGCGTCAATTCGTCACCGCGAAGATTGTCGAGGACTTCGGCAAAGCGACGATTCCGCACGCGCCTATCCACGACATCCCGGCGGTGCGCGCGATGGAGGCGGTACGCAGCAAACTCACCACGACACGCATGCCCGGTGGCAAGACGGTGCGCATGCAGCCGATGGCGGTGGATGTGCCGCATGCGTTGACCGAATTGCGCTTCCCCCCCAAATACGGGCAGGACACGCGCAGCGTACTGCGGGAGACGGGCTGCTCCGATGCCGACTGCGCTGCGCTCGAGCAGCAGGGCATCATCGCCGGCTAGGCGACCCGCCGAATACGGGCGAGCACGCGAATGAATTCTTTGAATTGATGCTTCTTGTGAGGAAATAAGATGAAGAAACTGGAAGGGAAGATCGCGATTGTCACCGGTTCGGGCCGCGGCATCGGCCAGGCCATCGCGCAAAAGCTTGCCAGCGAAGGCGCCAAAGTGGTGGTCAACGATCTTGACCCGGGTCCGGCGGAGGAAACCGTTGCCAAGGTGCGGGCCCTCGGCAGCGACGCCACCAGTTGCACGGGCGACGTGACGGCGCCGGATTTCGGCGCGCGTATCGTCAAGGCTGCACTGGACGGGTTCGGCGGCATCGACATCATCGTCAACAATGCCGGCTACGCCTGGGACGGAGTCATCCAGAAAATGACCGACGAGCAGTGGTACGCCATGCTCGACGTGCACGCCACCGCGCCCTTTCGCATCCTGCGCGCCGCCTCGGACTTCATCCGCAGCGCGGCCAAGAAGGAAAAGGACGAAGGCCGCGGCGTCAACCGCAAAGTGGTGAACATCTCTTCCATCGCCGGCATCTACGGCAACGCCGGCCAGATGGGCTATTCCGCGGGAAAGGCTGCCATTATCGGCATGACCAAGACCATGGCCAAGGAATGGGGCCGCTACCGGGTGAACGTCAACTGCGTCGCCTTCGGACTGATCCAGACGCGCATGACCCAACCCGTAGGCTCGGGCGCAGCGGTGGCCAAAATCGGAGAACGCGAAGTGAAAATGGGCATTCAACCGGAGTTCATCGAGTTCATGAACCGGATGATCCCGCTCGGCCGCGGCGGCACGCCTGAAGAGGCGGCAGGGGCGGTGTACCTGATGTGCATCCCCGAATCGGATTACATCAGCGGCGAGGTCGTGCT
>JADGRR010000493.1 GCA_017880745.1 Burkholderiales bacterium | reverse complement strand
ACGCCAGCTTCGACCTGGTCACCACCCGCATCGCGCCGCATCACTTCGACTCGATCCCGGAATTCCTCGACGAGGTGCACCGCGTGCTCAAGCCGAGCGCGCTATTCGCGGTGGTGGACAACGTGGTGCCGGCCGGTAGCGTCGGCGATTACGTCAACGCCTTCGAGCGGTTCCGCGATCCCAGCCATCTGCGCGCCTGGACCATGGAGGAATGGCGCGCGGCATTGAAGGAGCATGGCTTTACCATCGGTCACGAAGAGCAGCTCTACAAGCAGATGGAATTCAAGAGCTGGGCCGGCCGCCACGATGCCAACATGCAGGCCTTCCTGCGCGCGATGCTGGCGCAGTTGACGCCCGAAGTGAAAGCGACGCTGGAGCCGAAGGGCGCCGGGCCTGAGCTCACCTTCCGCCTGTGCGAAGGTCTGTTCATCGCAAAGCGGGCGTAGCCACCAGAACCCCTGGCGGGATGTCCACGGCGGGCGATGCAGACAAAGGCTGATGGGCAAAGGCAATTCTGCCTGCGTGGCGGTCCGATAAGCTCTCGTCTTCCAACGCGATTCATTAATCCGCTAAGATCATGCGCAAGGTGATTCGGCGTCGCATCGGCCGGGCGGATCGGCGCACCACAGGATCGCTGCCATGAGCCGATTTGGCTTCCTCCCCCGCAAGGCGAGCCCCGCCGAAACGCCGTCCGAGCCCATATCGGCAAGCGAAAATCCGATCGAACCCGACGAGAAATCGTTCTCCGCGCTCGGCGCCCAGTTCGGCGGCGAAAACGAGTCGCTGCGCAATATGCTGCTCGACGCCATCAACAAGATCAACGAGCTCGACACCATCAAGGCCGCGGTCCGCAAGCTGGTCGACCCGGTCAGCAAGGCGCTGCGCGACTTCGAGGCCGAGAAGGCCGAGAAGGTCGGCTTGCAGACGGTGCTCAGCAATACCCGCACCGCCTACGACAAGCTGCGCAACGAGGTCGGCAATCTCGAAAAAAAGCTGGCCGTCTCAGAACGCGACTGCAAAGCGCTACGCCAGGACCTCGCCACCGCGCAGACCCAACTGCGCACGCTGGAAGCGGCCAGGGCCGAAATCACCATCGACGTCACCGCGCGCCGCGCCCAGGTCGCCGACCTGGAAGCGCGTCTCGCGCAGCAGACCGGCGAAGCCAATGCGCTGCGCGAGGAGAACCGCCGCTTCGACGAACGGCTGGTCGCCGCCAACAAGCGCGTGATCGCGCTTGAATCCGACCTCAATGCCGCGCGCCAGCGGCTGACGCTGGCCGACGACGAAAAGCGCGCGCAGCAAACCTTGCTCGGCAAGGCGAGCGCGGAAAGCGCGCGGCTGACGCGCAAGCTGGCGGAGACCGAAGCCAGCTTCAACGCCGTGCAGGGCCGCCTGCGCCAGGTCGAAGCGAACTTCACCGACGCGACCAGCGAGCGCGCCCGGCTCGCAACCGCGCTCGAAGAGACCAACGAGCGCCACGTGCGCGAGCAAAGCATCCAGAGCACGCGGTTCGATGTCCTGCAGGCGCGCGCGACGGCGCTCGAAAAGGTGGCAGCCGAAGCGCGCGAGCTTCTGCTGTCGCGCGCCGAGCAGATCCGCGCGCACGACCGCCGCAACGGCGAACTGATCACGGAGCGCAACGAGTTGCAAGCGCGGCTGTCCGACGTGCAGGCCGAGCTGCTCACGCGCGAATCCGAACTGAAAGAAGTGGAGCAAGCCCGCGCGATCTACCTGGAGCGCAACGCAGCGCTGACGCGCGCCTTCACCGGCAAGGAAGCCGCGCTGGCACAGGCCGAGGAAGTCAGCGCCTCGTTCAACGAGCGCGTCGCCGCGATCGAAACCGCGCACGCCGCCGAGACGCGGGCCGCCGAGCAGAAGATCGAGGAGCTCGACGCGGCGCTGCGCCGCGAAAAGCTCGAGCGCGCGGTGGTACAAGGCGCGCTGGAAGCCGCCCGCAAGAACCTCTCCCGCGCGATGCGCTCGGTGATGGCGCTGCAACGCGACCAGGCGGCGCAGCCTGAGCCCGCGCGGCCGCGCGCCGCCAACGTCGCATAACGCCCGCGGCCCGAACTGGGCCGTGGGGCAATTGATCTGCCGCAAGGCAGGCCGGCGCTAATTCCCGTTAGCTTGCGGCCGCGTCATCCCGGCGGGGGCCGAGAATTTTTCGAAATGCTGTATCGCGTCAGTAGCGATCTGCCGCCTTCCGTCCGCAACCATCTGCCCGACCATGCGCAGGACATCTACCGCGAGGCGTTCAACCACGCCTTCGCCGCGCATGCCGGCGAACCGGATCGCGAAAAGCGCGCGCACATGATCGCCTGGGCGGCGGTCAAGCGCAGCTACGTCAAAACCGGCGATATCTGGGTACCGCGCTAGTCACCCCGGTAGAAAGCCGGCGGCAGCACGATTGGAGCGGGCGCGCGCCAGCCAATCCGTAGACACTTGCTCGCTATCGGTGCGTTGGCAGGCGTCAACGGCCTGCGCCAGTGCCGACACCCCGCTCGGCCAAGCGGCTGGGACCGTCACCAGATCGTGCCTCCCGACCAACGCCGGCAGATTGCGGACGGTATCGGCCTGCACCGGGGAGCTGTGTTGATGTGGATAAAGCACCATGGTTGCTGTGTGGACCGATTCTGCGGCGCCCGCCTTGATCCAGCGCAACGGTGGTGCTCGGAAAGGTTACGCAAAAATACGTAAGGCTCCCCTTACCTCACCAACTCCCGCATCGCGCGGTCGAGCCCCTCCAGCGTCAGCGGATACATCCGCCCGCCCATCAGTTGCCGCACCATCTGGATCGAATAGGTGAACTCCCACTCCTGCTCCGGCACCGGGTTGAGCCACACCGCCGCCGGATAGGTGCGCGTCACGCGCTCGAGCCATGTAGCGCCCGGCTCGTCGTTGAAATGTTCGACCGAGCCGCCCGGCGCGGTGATCTCGTAGGGCGACATCGAGGCATCGCCCACGAACACCACCTTGTAGTCGTGCGGGTAGGTGTGCAGCACGTCCCAGGTCGGCGTGGTGGCCTGGAGGCGGCGGCGGTTTTCCTTCCACACTTTCTCGTACAGGCAATTGTGGAAGTAGAGATGCTCCATGTGCTTGAACTCGGAGCGCGCGGCCGAGAACAGCTCCTCG
>JADGRR010000492.1 GCA_017880745.1 Burkholderiales bacterium | reverse complement strand
GCCTTGCGATCGAAAATATCGTTGATTACGTAGACACAGCTCGACAGCAGGCAGAATCCGGCGGCGGCGAGAAGCACGTTGCCTCTCAGCCCCCAGCTATTGCTGACGTCGCTGAACAGCAGACCGATGAACACAAAGCCGTTCTTGACCCACTGATGCGGTCGCAGCAGCCTGAGCAGTTGCAGCAGGAGCGCCGAGCCTCTAGCGGGTGGGACAACGTTCATCGGGGAAATAGCGTTCGCAAAAGTAACAATGGCCCAGCGGCAGATAAGACGGGATTCTATAGTAACGGTCGCGCAGCGGCCGCAGCACCTGCTCGCGGTATCTCGGGTAGTCGAACACCTGACCCAGCACCAGATAAAAGGTGGCGCCATGCAGCTCGAACTGGCGGAGCTCCACACTGGCGAAATAGGGGGTGTAATCGGCCGGATTGGGCGGGTTCTTGCGCAGGACCAGAATGTTCTTGCCCGCCAGCGTCCTGAAATCGGTCAGGATGTCATCGTGGCGCGCATGCGAGGACGCGGTACCGAACACGAAAAAGTACTTGTTCGAAGCGTAGGACGCCGTCACCGCGGGTGAAAATCCGTCGGCCGAGAATTCGTACTTTCCGGCAAATGGCTCGAGCCGCTGCAGCAATTCGGCCGTCTTGACATGAAACACGATGCCATCGTAATGCCGGCTGCTCTTCCATGTCTCCATCGGCAGCAGGCTGGCGCCCACGATCGCCACCACGTGAATCACGGAGAACGCGAACAGATAAACGACAGACTTCCTCAATTGCGCGGCGCTGAGCACCAGCGCCGCGAAAATGAAGAAGAACGGCACGAACGAAAGCAGCCAGTGCAGGCCGATCTGCTTTGCCAGGGCAAGCAGCGCGAACACGCCAAGCGGCACCAGCCAGGCGCACATGAAAAACCGCGCGCGCGGCTCGACCAGTTTCTGTCTCAACGCAGCGCGGCCGCGCCAGATTTGGTAGAGCGCGACCGGGCACAGCATGTACAGTATGCTCAGCGCGTACAGCAGCGGATTCTGCGGCAACCAGCCGGCATCGTCGTTGCGGTTGTAGACGTTGAACAAGAGGTTGGCCCAGCAGTGGTCGAAATTCCACCAGGCATTGAGCGCGGCGAACGGCAGCACGCTCGCAACCACGGTTGCGAGGCCGCGCCAGTTGCGTCGGCCGGCAGGCTGCGTCAGGACGAACGCCAGATAGGCCAGTCCCAGCAGAACGGCGAAGTATTTGGACAGGAACGCCAGCCCGAGGAAGGCGCCAGAAGCTGCGTACAACGGCTGCGAATCGCGCCGCAAAGCCGCGGCGAAACATAGGGCCGAAAGGACGGAGAACAGCACCAGCGGCGTATCGGTGGTGATGAGCACGTTCCAGACATTCACCGGAAGCAGCAGGAAAGCAAGCGCTGCAGCGTAGGCTTTGCTCTCGTCCGCCGGTCGCAGGTATTGCAGCATGGCAAGCGCAACCAGCGCGGGCAAAACGATCACCGGCAGGCGCAGCACCCATTCGGCCCTGGAGAAGTGCAGCAAGAGGGCCAGAATCCAGCCGACCATGGGCGGATGGTCGTAGAAGCCGTAGTCGGGATAGACGCCCCAGTAGACGAAGTAAGCCTCATCTCCGGTCATGGGCAACGCTATGGCGAGCCAGAACTTGAATGCCAGCGTCAGCACCAGCGCGACGAAAAAAGCGGTGCGCATCGGCGGCGCGGCCCGCCCGGGGACAGTTTGCATAGGCGCGATTATAGGTGCTGCGGGCTTACGCGGCCCGCACTATATACGGCGATTCAAATTCCCACGCATGCCGAAGGCAGCCATTGCGCGCTCGCGCGCGCCAACCGCAATTTTGGTACGGATAGAAACTGTCCGTAACGGATCACGGTTCCGGATAACAGCAATAACGCCTCGAGATTGGTTTTATTCAAGATTGCCGATTGCGAATGCACGGAATTTCGTCCGTGCGCAATCGGCGATCCGCGCGGACGGCTTCTCGTCCGCGCAATGGCGAAACTCTGCAACGACGGCAAGTGCGACCCAGGTCGCCAGGCATGGAAACCTGCAGATCACCGGGCGCGCCGCGCTATTCCTCCGCTTCGTGCACCAGCCGGCGCCTGCGCACCGCATCCGCCAGGCGCTCGAGCAATTTGACGCTGTCGTCCCAGCCGATGCAGGCGTCGGTGACGGATACGCCGTAGGCGAGCGGCTTGCCCGGCACCAAGTCCTGCCTCCCTGGATGCAGGTGCGATTCCGCCATCACGCCGATGATGCGGTCATCCCCCGCGGCAATCTGACCCGCGACGTCGGCGCACACCTCCATTTGGCGCTGATAGTCCTTGGAGCTGTTGGCGTGGGAAAAATCGATCATCAAGCGCTGCTCCAGCCCGGCCAGGGCCAGTTGCCTGGCCGCCGCGTCCACACTCGCCGCGTCGTAATTGGGCGTCGGCCCGCCGCGCAGGATCACGTGGCAGTCCTCGTTGCCGTTGGTGGAGACGATGGCCGAATGCCCGCCCTTGGTGACCGAGAGGAAGTGATGCGGCTGGCGCGAAGTCTTGATCGCATCTACCGCAATCTTGATGTTGCCATCGGTGCCGTTCTTGAATCCGACCGGGCAGGACAGCCCCGACGCCAGTTCCCGGTGCACCTGCGATTCGGTGGTGCGCGCGCCGATCGCGCCCCAGCTCACCAGGTCGGCAATGTACTGCGGCGTGATCATGTCGAGATACTCCACGCCGGCCGGCACGCCGAGTTCGTTGATATCGAGCAGCACGCTGCGCGCAAGGCGCAGGCCCTCGTTGATCTGGAAGGTGCCGTCCAGGCGCGGGTCGTTGATGAGCCCCTTCCAGCCGACGGTGGTACGCGGCTTCTCGAAATACACGCGCATCACAATGAGCAGATCGGCTGCGTGCTTCGCCCTTTCCTGCGCCAGGCGCCGCGCATATTCCAGCGCCGATTCAGGATCGTGGATCGAGCACGGCCCGATGATTACCAGCAGCCGGTTGTCCGCGGCGTGCAGTATGCCGTGGATACCCTGGCGCGTCTCGTAGGTTACCCGCTCGGCGGCGTCGGATACTGGAATCTCGCGGATCGCGTGCGAGGGCGGTGCGAGTTCCTTGATTTCGCGGATACGGACGTCGT
>JADGRR010000491.1 GCA_017880745.1 Burkholderiales bacterium | reverse complement strand
CAGCGGCGAGGTTTCCGGCAGCACGCCCCGCGCCGCCCAGCTCGTCGTCACCGGCGCGTGCAGCAACTCGGCGACACGCCGCAGCGCAGCGAAGGCGCCGGCATGGATGATGCCGCTTCCGGCGTGGATCATCGGCGCCCCGGCTGCGATCAGCATCTGCGCCGCGTCCACAACCTGCTTGGCAGTCGGCGTCAACGGATCGGTTTGCCGGTACTGGTGCGGCGCCCAGACAGCGGCCGGCGCCTTGAACTTGCTGTTCATGATGTTTTCGGGAACATCAAGATGCACCACCCCCAGCCGGCCTTCGAAACTCCTGCGCAGCGCCTTCCGCATCAATTCCGGGATGCGCTCGAACGACGAGACCGCTTCGCTCGACTTGGCCATCTTGCCGATGACGCCGACCTGATCGAAACATTGATAGGTTCCGCCGCGATCGGGATACATGATGCTCGGCCGGCGCGCACTGGTGATGACCAGCACGCGGTTGCCCTCGGCCTGCTCGACCACCAAACCCGGCAGGATGTTGGCCACGCCCGGGCCGTTGCTGGCCATGCAGACCCCGAGCTTGCCGGTGAGACGCGCATAGGCGCCGGCCATGTGCGCGGCAGAGGTCTCGTGCCGCGGTGTGACGATCCCGATGCCGAGCCGGTGCAGCGCCGAATAAAAACCGAAATAGGTGCCATCGATGATGCCGAAAACCTTGTCGACGCCCTCCGCCTGCAGCATCCGGGCAATGACTTCGCCGCCGCTGACCTCCGCCATCCGGTGCTCCCCGTTTTTTCTTCTGACGCAATATAATATTATGGCTATCTACTTACCTCGATTTTTCAGACATTCCTTGATGCAGCGCAAATAACCCGGAAAAGAAGTGTGCAACGCATACTAGGAGCCCCGCACTCGCTTGACGTCATCGGCGGGTGATGACTCAGGGCTTCATCGCCAATGATCAGTGGACCGGATATTCTGCGCGGCGAGGAGCGCGGAGAGGTTACACCGTTTCACGTTCCGATCTGCTTGCGAGCCGTGAATTGCTAGTTGCTCGATGCAATCACCAGATTTGCCGACGTCGGCGTTCCGGCGAACTTCCGCTTCGCGCCAACAGCCGTCATTCGCTCATCAGTTGTTATGACATAAGTCGGTCAGCGGCCGACTTCCTTTGATCAACGGGCATCGCCTTCTGTTCCCTGCCTCAACCGGCACTACTACGCGAATGAAGCAGTCACGCAAAGCGGGGCATCCCGCCGCCTTGGTGATGCGACGGCCCGCGGCGCTGGACTGGCGCTCTTGATATCTGGAGCGTATAATTTTCGGACACAGGCGGTAACTCGGGTGTCCATTTTCTCAGGCAGATTGCATCTTGCACTCGCATTGGCAGCATTCTGTCTGGGCGGGCGGACCGCTCACGCCCAAGCCGCGCCTTTGACATATTGGACCCCAAGCTGGCCGATCGGCTTCGGTGGCAATCTGACCGTCGACCAGAGCTCGAACACTTACGCCTACTTTCCGAGCTTTGACGGCAGTGGCGCTAGTGGCGGCGGCTCTTCCTATCTGCGCTACAATTTTCCGAGCGGCTGGTTTGTCGGTGGCGAAGGTGGCGGCATGGGTTTGAGCATGAACGGCATCAACCAGGACGGAGCGTTCGGTAATATCCGCTCGCTTCATTACGAAGGCGTGCAGTTCGGCTACAACTTCCAAAGCGCGCACGGGTTACCCCTTGCGGTCTATGCCGGTTTCGATACCTTGAAATATAAGCCCGGCATCGGTGGCCCTTTTGCCTCCTTCGACTCCACGTCCAGCACACTGCCCGGTTATCGGGCGCATGCGGGCATCGAATTCCAGCCGGCGTCGAATGTCAGCTTGTCACTCGGGTTCGGCTACACCCAACAGTCGGCGCACATCGACAGCGACATCAATTCGCTCTCGCTGCCCGGCGCTTCTCCGTTTACCTTCGGCGGTCCCCGCTAACGCGCGCTGAGATCGAATAACGCCGGTAGTGCATGTTGGCTCTGGCCACAGACGAAAATCCTGGATCGAAGGAACCTGGTCCGCTTTTTCGTCCGGAAAACGACCGGGGCTCGGGGCGGGATAGATCGACCGCAAAAAGTCGATCTGGACGGGGCGTGGGGCTTTCTGCCTATCCCGAAGGGCGGATTGCCAGCATTCAATTCACCGCCTTGGCTTGTAGATTGGGCGACAGCGCTTTACTCCGCTTTCCATTTGCTTACTGGTCCGAGCGGCCATCCACAGGATTGAAGGCACGATGTCCGGTCCAGAAAGTCGCTACTACGAGTCGCAAGGCCTTCAGCTGCATTATGCAGACTGGGGCAATGAGGAAGCGCCGCCCCTGATCCTGATCCATGGCGGCCGCGATCATTGCCGTAGCTGGGACGCAATTGCGCGGTCGCTGCAACCCCATTTTCATGTGCTAGCGCCCGACCTTCGCGGACACGGCGATTCCGACTGGACGAAGGGCGGCAGCTATGCCCTGACTGAATATGTGTACGATTTGACGCGTCTCGTAAAAAGCGTTGCGGCACGTGAAGTGACAATTATCGGCCATTCGATGGGCGGGATGGTGGGCCTGATCTATTCAGGCTCGTTCCCGGATAAGGTTTCGACACTGGTGGTTCTCGATGGCGTGACTGTCTTGCCGGATACGAAGAGGCTTCCGACGCATGAGCGTATCGAGAACTGGGTTGGTCAGCTCGACAACCTGCATGACCGCGCGCCCCGCCGCTATCGCACAATTGAAGAAGCGGCTGCTCAGATGCGGGCTCACAACAAGCGACTGTCCCGCGAACTGGCCCTACACCTTGCGACTTATGGAGTGAGGCAAAATGCTGATGACACGTACAGCTGGAAGTTCGATCCATACCAGCGCGCAATGGGCCCCCAGCGGCTCTGGCCAGAAGACCATCTTGCGCTATGGTCGCGCATCACTTGCCCAACGCTGTTGCTGCACGCAGACGAGAGCTTTCTCGGCGGCTCCAAAGCCGCAGGATTGGCAGGCTATTTCCTACGGGCCCGCACCGAAACCATATCCGGCGCTGGACACTGGCTTCAGCACGACAAGCCGGACGAGGTTATTTCCTCTATCCGAAAGTTTCTCGAAGTTGGTGTCGAAGGCAATTAGCGGCGCGCAAAGCGAGCTGTCATTCG
>JADGRR010000002.1 GCA_017880745.1 Burkholderiales bacterium | reverse complement strand
ACTTTCCTGCTGCCCTCCGAGAGGGCGACGGCGCGGGTGCGGATTTTCACGCCCGCGAACGAAATGTCTTTCGCCGGACACCCTACCTTGGGTTCGGCCTACGTGGCGCGGGCCATCAATCAATGCGGGGACGCGCTCAGTCTGGAAATGCTCGCTGGGGTCATTCCCGTTACCGCCGAGGGCGATGTGTTCACCCTGCAGGCGAATGCGGCGAAAACGCGCCCGGCACGGCTGACGCGCGACGCCCTGGCAAACATGCTCGGGCTCGCTCCGGCCGACTTGGGGGAGCGAGCGCTATGGGTCAACACCGGCAACCAACAGCTTCTGGTACCGCTCGTCTCCCCCGACGCGGTGGCGCGTTGCCAGCCGGAGCCGCGACTTGCCGAGCGCCACGCCAACGAGTCGGGAATGGTGAAGATCTATGTCTGGGCCGAGACCGGCGACGAGCAGGTCGTAGCGCGCTTCTTCTTCAGCAAGCAGCGTGGCTCGATCGCAGAGGACCCGGGCACGGGTTCGGCCTGCGCCAATCTGGGCGGCTGGATGCTCGCGGCGAAAAAACCGCTGCCCCTAACGCGCCTCATCTACCAGGGCGATCGCGTCGGCCGTCCGTGCCGCCTGCGTCTCCGCGTGGACGAAGCAGGGATCATCTTCGTCGGCGGCAGGGTCATCGAGCTGGGGCGCGGGACGGTGTCGGTTTGAAATGTTGATCTATCTGCACGGCTTCAACAGTTCACCCGGCTCGCACAAGGCCCAGGTACTGAAACGCTATATGCAGGAGCGCGACCTGGGCGACCAATACTCCTGCCCGGCGCTGCCGCACCTGCCCGAGCGCGCGATCGCCGTGGTCGAGGCCGAGATTGCGAAACACCCGCGCGAGTCCATCACCCTCGTCGGCAGCTCCCTCGGCGGCTTCTACTCCAGCTACCTCGCGGAGCGCCACGATCTGCGCGCTGTTCTGATCAACCCTGCCGTCTATCCGCACGAAGGCTTGCGCGCGTACCTCGGCGTGCAACGCAACCTGCATACCCGGCAGCAATATGAACTCACTGAAGAGCATCTGCGCCAGTGGGAAAAACTCTACCTGCCCAGCATCCGTGCGCAGCGCTACTTGTTGCTGGTGGAAACCGGGGACGAGGTACTCGACTATCGCGAGGCGGTGGAGAAATACGAAGGCGCGCGCCAGATCGTAATCGCGGGTGGCGATCACAGTTTGGCGAGCTTTCCCGAGCACATCCGGCTGATCTTGGAATTCGCGGGCCTGGCTCCAGCCTGAGTCAGGCCGCGGGCTGCGGGAGTCGCTTCAGACGCGCGATTGCGGACGACTCACTAATGGTCACATCGACTGCGTTCATACGATTCCTTTCCGCTGCAAGTGCGCGACTTGCGCTAGGTTGCAGTCTCGTTCGACCGAGTGCAGGTTGCAGAACGAGAGGATTCATCCCTTCATGCTCCCTTAAGTACGGGACGGTTCCAGTCATTCTGAAACAGCCTCTGAGCATTGCACAGTTCACTCGCCCGGCCGCGGCGGGAACATCGTTAGCCATGCCCTGAATGCCGGCGCCGGCCTGATCCAGGGGATCCGTGGAAGGGGGCACCGCTTCCGTGGACCCGGTCAACCTGCAAATCGCCCAAATTAGGGGACGTTCCGCTGGCGGCAACGACTCAATCGAAGCTTCCCTGGCGTATAATTTCAACCTGCGGCGTCGCATCGAACGCCGCGCGAGCACCGCGCCCTTCAGCCTGCCCGTCAGGTGTGGCGGCGGCGCTCGACAAACCCTACTCCTTCGGCCCTGAACCCATGAACGTGCTGTACGAAGAGACCGGCTCTTTCAAAGTCGGCGCCGTACTCGCCGAAAGCGACGCGTCGCTGCAGGTGGAAGCACCGCACGGCAAGAGAAACAAGATCAAGGCGGCAAACGTGCTACTGCGCTTCCAGGCGCCGCCGCTCGCCGAACTCATGGGCCAGGCGGAAGCGCTCGCGGCCGAGATCGATACCGATTTCCTATGGCAATGCTGTGGCGAAGCGGAGTTCGGTTTCGCCGACCTGGCGCGCGAGTATTTCGGCCATGCGCCCAACGCGCTGGAAGCGGCGGCGATCCTGATCAAGCTGCAATCGGCGCCGATGTACTTCCACCGCAAGGGCAAAGGCCGCTTTCGTGCCGCACCCGCCGACACCCTCAAGGCGGCGCTCGCAAGCGTGGAGAGAAAGCGGGTGCAGGAGGAGCAAATCCACGCCTGGGCGGACGACCTGCAGCGCGGCACCGTGCCCGAAGCGCTACAAGCCATGTTGCCGCAATTGTTGTACCAACCCGATCGCAATCGCGTGGAAACCAAGGCCCTCGAGTTGGCGTGCGAGGCGAGCGGACTGTCGGCGGCGAAGCTATTCGAGCGTGCCGGCGCCGTGCCCTCCAGCCACGACTACCATCTGGGGGCGTTTCTTTTCGAGTACTTTCCTCGCGACACCGGGCCTTCCGAGAATATCTCCGTGGGTGAGCCGCCGCCGCTGCCCTTGGCCGAGGCCGCGGCGTTCAGCTTGGACGACGCGAGCACCACGGAAATCGATGATGCATTTTCACTGACCCGGCTTGCCAACGGCCGCTATCGCGTCGGCATTCACATCGCCGCCCCGGGGCTGGGTTTCGCGCCGGGGTCCGCGTTGGACAAGATCGCGCGCGCGCGTCTGTCCACTGCCTACATTCCGGGGCAGAAGATCACTATGCTGCCGCCGCAGGTGATCGAGCGCTATACCCTCGCTGAAGGACGTGAGTGCCCGGCGGTGTCGTTGTACCTGGACATCAATCCGCTGTCGCATATGGTGGAGGGGCAGGAAACGCGAATCGAGCGCGTGAAAATCGCCGCCAACCTGCGCCATCATCAGGTGGAGGCGCTGGATGCAGCCTTTCTCGCCGGAGAAGAACGGGGTGAACTGCCGTTCGAGGCCGAGTTGTTTTTTCTGTGGCGGCTCGCGCTTGAACTGGAGGCGGTGCGCGGCAAGCCGGCGGCGCACCAGGACCGCGTCGACTATAACTTTTACGTCGAAAATGAGCGCGTCAGTATCGTCGAGCGCAAGCGCGGCGCGCCGCTCGACAAGCTGGTGTCGGAACTGATGATCAGCGCCAACAACAATTGGGGCAGGCTGCTTGCCGATCGCGGCGTGCCCGCGATCTACCGTGCGCAATCCAACGGCAAGGTGCGCCTGACTACGGTAGCTTCTCCACACCAGGGCCTGGGCGTGTCACACTACGTTTGGGCGAGTTCACCGCTGCGCCGCTATATCGATCTGCTGAACCAGTGGCAACTGCTCGCCTGCCTCTCGGGCACGACGCCTCCGTTCGGAAAAAATTCGGCCGATCTGCTCGCGGCGATGCGCGAGTTCGAACTGACCTACGCTGCCTACGACCAATTCCAGGGGAAAATGGAGCATTACTGGTGCCTGCGCTGGCTGTTGCAGGAACAGGTGACGCTATCAAAGGCGCAAGTGCTGCGCGATAATTTGGTCAAGTTCGAGCGGATTCCGCTGTATGTCCGCGTGCCCTCGCTGCCGGAACTGGAAATTGGCAGCCGGGTATTGCTCGAAATCGAAGGGATAGACCTCATCGATAACTCGGTCAAAGCCCGATACAAGGGATCGGCTGAGGGCTAGCGAATGTCTGAGTAGGAGAGCGTGGCTGGCGCGAGGATCGATCGAAGCAGGCAGTAGCGGTGGTCCGGTTGGGTGACCCCGTTTTCCAGTCCGGCGTATGCGGGCATCGCCACAGCCGAAAGTTAACATAAATTCTCTCGCAAAGCATAAAATACATTGATTTTACTAGCGTTTGAGGTCTGATTGCATAGCGTTTATCCGCTCGGTTCCAAGCGCATGCGCTGGCCTGAGTTCATGGCTGGCATGGATCCTTCGTCGCGTAGTTTTACCCTTGCGCTGGGCCTATCCATTTTGCTGCACGCGGTGGCGCTGTCGATCCATTTCAAACTGCCCGACATCATTCACGACAAATACCTATCGCCGCCGCTGGAGGTAGTGCTGGTCAACAGCAAGACCCGCGCGAAACCGGTCAGGGCCGACGTCCTGGCCCAGGTCAATCTCGACGGCGGCGGAGACACCGACGAAAACCGCCGCGCCAAGACGCCGCTGCCAGTGCTGAAGGAGGCCGAGCCCGGCGCCGATGCCAAGCGCGCAGCGCGCCGAGTGCAGGAACTCGAGGCGCAACAGTTGAAGATGATGACCCAGGTGCGGTCGGCGAAAAGCGTGACCACGGCCGAACAGCCAAGCCCTGCGTCCGCCGCGGAGGCACCCCAGCCCCAGGTGTCGGGCCAGAACCTCGCCACCAGCGCACTCGCGATCGCGCGCATGGAAGCCCAAATTTCGCGCCAAATCGAACAATATAACAAGCGCCCGCGAAAAGCATTCGTAGGCTCGCGTGCACTGGAGTACCGCTTCGCGCAGTACGTCGAGGACTGGCGCCTAAAAGTCGAGCGCATCGGCAACCTGAATTACCCGGACGACGCACGCGGCCGGGTATATGGCAGTCTGGTGCTCATGGTTTCGATCAAGGCCGACGGCAACCTGGACACAGTCGAGGTGCAGCGTTCCTCGGGACACCCGATTCTCGACCGCGCGGCCGAACGCATCGTGAAAATGGCCTCGCCCTACGCCGGCTTCCCGGCCGATATCAAGCGCGACACCGACATTCTCGTCATCACCCGCACGTGGACATTTGCGCCGGGTGATAAATTATTTGGGGAGTAATTTTTCGCCATGCCGGACCAATACGCCGTCATCGGCAACCCGGTCGCGCACAGCAAATCGCCGCAGATCCACGCCGCGTTTGCGCGCCAGACCGGGCAGGATCTGACCTATGAACGGTTGCTCGCACCGACGCACGCGTTCATGGAGACTGCCAGCGCATTCCGCGCCCGCGGTGGGCGCGGTCTCAACGTCACACTGCCGTTCAAGGGCGAAGCATTCCGCTTCGCTGGCCTCCTGTCGGAACGCGCCCGCGCGGCACAGGCGGTAAACACCCTCAAATTCGAGGGTAACGCTACATATGGCGACAACACCGACGGCGCCGGCCTGGTATACGACCTGGTGCGCAATCTCGGCTGCGCCGTCGCCGGACGGCGCGTGCTGTTGCTTGGCGCAGGCGGCGCGGCGCGCGGCGTGATCAAACCGCTGCTCGAGCAGCAACCGGCGCAGCTGGTGCTCGCCAACCGCACCCTCGGCAAAGCGCAGCTGCTTGCACAGAGTTTTGGCGGCGGCCTCGAGGCCGGCACCTATGCGGCGCTCGCCGGCAGGCAGTTCGACCTCGTCGTCAACGCCACCTCGGCTAGTCTGGCCGGGGAACTGCCGCCGCTGCCGCCAGGCGTGTTCGCGCCCGGCGCACTGGCATACGACATGGTGTACGGCACGGACGACACGCCTTTTCTCGCCTTTGCGCGCGGCGAGGGTGCGGCGGCGCTTGCGGACGGATTGGGCATGTTGGTGGAGCAGGCGGCGGAGTCGTTCCTAATCTGGCGCGGCCTGCGTCCGGACACCGCGCCGGTACTGAAGCTGCTCCGGCACGCAACAGCTTGAGCATGGCCGGGGCGATAACGCGTGGTTTGACCTGGCTGTGGAATGCGTTCTGCTACACGCTGGGCCTATTGTTCATCGCCCTGCTGCTGTACCAAGGCTGGTTTGCCGCGCATATCTGGTACTGGGCCGGGCACAACCCCCAGAACACCCGCTTCATGCAGATGCGCCTGGAGCGCTTGCGCGAAAAGGATCCCAAGGCGATGCTGAAGCAACAGTGGGCAAGTTACGCGCGCATCTCCAACGAGTTGAAGCGCGCGGTGATCGTGGCCGAGGACGCCAAGTTCTCCGAGCACGACGGCTTCGACTGGGAGGGCATACAGAAAGCGCTGGAGAAGAACCAGAGGAGGGGAAAAGTGGTCGCCGGCGGTTCTACCATCAGCCAGCAATTGGCCAAAAACCTGTTCCTCTCCGGCGAGAAGAGCCTGTGGCGCAAAGCACAGGAGGCCGTCATCACCGGGATGCTGGAGATGCTGATGGACAAAGAGCGCATTCTCGAGATCTATCTGAACGTCGCCGAGTGGGGCAATGGCGTCTTCGGCGCCGAAGCCGCGGCCCGCCATTATTATAACGTCAGCGCAGCCAGTTTGAGCGCCGAACAAGCGGCGCGGCTGGCGGCGATGCTGCCGCGGCCGCTCTATTACGAGCACAACCGCGACTCCGAATTCCTGCGGCGCTACAGCGAAACCATACGCGGGCGCATGCCCTCTGCCGATCTACCGTAAGGCCCTTTTGCACGTGGCGACGTATGTCGCGTCCCCGTTGTTGCGAAGTTGCAATGTCGTGCGGATGAAAAGCGCATCCGCGCGCAATCTGCGATGTTGTGTATGACCCTCCACGCTTCGTTTGGTGTTGACCATAACCGTGTCTTCTGTGCGGATGCGCTTTTCATCCGCACAGAAGACGCGATTGGCGCGCACAGCGCGCAAGGCCGCTCGTCGCATGCGACGGCATTTAAGACGCCGTACACAACCCGGTTGTTACGCTTTCTTCAGCGCGGCGCGCCTGCCGCGACGCGCGTCAATACCATGGAGAATCAGCAATCCGACCACGAAGAAGGCGCCGGTAATGAGCATGGCGAGGCGGTGATTGCCCTGCGACATCCAACTCACCGCACCATAGGTGATGGGTCCGAGGATGGAAGACAGGTTCGTCGCCAGCCCCCACAGTCCGAAGAACTCGGCGCGGCGCGCCTTGGGGCTCAAATAGCCGACCAGCGCGCGGCCTGCGGACTGCGAGGCACCCAGACACAAGCCAGCGAGGTTGGCCGCGGCCCAGAACAACGGTCGCGTGTCGGCCGTCCACACAATCAGCACGGTCGCGATCCAGCCCGCGAGCGTAAGCGCAATGGTGGGGACATGGCCGATGCGATCCTGCACATTGCCTAGAAAAAATGCGCCCAGCGCAGCGGTGACGTTGA
Organism: Burkholderiales bacterium; assembly: GCA_017880745.1. Lineage (GTDB taxonomy): Bacteria > Pseudomonadota > Gammaproteobacteria > Burkholderiales > SG8-39 > 2-12-FULL-64-23. The sequence continues at coordinate 24,281 of JADGRR010000002.1, read as the reverse complement.
CCACCAGCACCAATATGAGCGTGTCCTGGGTGTTGAAGCCCATCGCCTGCTCCGCGTAGATCGCCGCAAGGGTGATCACCGTCTGCACCCCCGCTTGGTAGAACACGATGCAAACCAGAAAACGGCGCAGGTCCTGGTAGTGTGCCGCGTGCCGCAGCGTCACCGCCAGACGCGCGAACGCCGATCCGACCAGCGACGCGCCTGCCGGCAGCGGCTGCGGCGTAGCGCGTTCGCGCAGAATGGCGAACGTCGGCACGCTCGCCAACGCGAACAGCATCGCGGTAATGAGCATGGTCACCGGTACGAACTGCGCCGCCTCGTGGCCGGCGGCTTGAGCCCAGGATACGTAAGCGAGACAGGCGCCCAGCGTAAGCAAGCCGCCGATGTAGCCCAGACTCCAGCCCCAGCCAGACACCTTGCCCAGATCCCTGCCGCGCGCGAGTTCCGGCAGGAAGGCCGCAACCAGATCGCAGCCGGTGCAAAAGAAAAAATTCGATAGGACGACGCCGATCACGGCAATGAGCAGATTACCGGGGCCGGCCAAGGCGAGCGCCGCGGTGCCGAGTACGCAGCCGACGGTAGTGAAAAGCAGCAGCCGCTTCTTGTTGGCGCGCAGATCAGCATAGGCACCGATCACCGGGGCGGTGACGATCACCAGCGCGTAGGACAGAGACAAGGTAGCGGTCCAGGCGAAAGTTGCCCAGGGCGCGTTTCCCGCCACGACCGCAACGAAGTACGCGTTGAATATGGCGGTGAGCACCACCGTGGTGTAGCCTGAATTGGCAAAGTCGTACATCGCCCAAGCCCAGATTTCCAGTGGGCGTGCGTTCCGCTCAAGCCCGCCACTCGCGCGCACTTCGGCCATATTCCAATCTAATGGAAAAGCGATGCTGCAATCATAACCCGGCTGCTAGAATCCGCTATTGGTACGGGCGCATCCCAGGATTCATCATCTGTTATTGCCGGAAAGGAGGCTAACACCATGCTCAAGGAATTCAAGGAATTTGCGATGAAGGGCAATGTGATCGACCTGGCGGTGGGCGTGATCATCGGTGCCGCCTTCGGTAAGATCGTCGAGTCCGTGGTGACCGACCTGATCATGCCGGTGGTGGGGCGGGTGCTGGGCGGACTGGATTTCTCGAACTACTTCCTGGCGCTCAAGGACATTCCCCCGGGTACGGCTGTGACGCTGGATGCCGTTAAGAAGGCGGGCGTGCCGGTGTTCGCCTACGGCAACTTCCTCACCATCTCCATTAATTTTGTCATCCTCGCTTTCATTATTTTCCTGCTGGTGCGCTGGATCAACAAAATGAAGCGTGCCGAAGCCGCGGCGCCGGCCGAACCGCCAGAGGAAGTGAAGCTGCTGCGCGAAATCCGCGACAGCCTCAAGCCGCGTTAGATCCGGATCTTGCCTGGCCGCGCGGCGACGTTGACGCCACCCGCGCGCGGCGGCGCCGTTCACCTCGCGTTTGTTATTTGCCCAGGGTTGCGAACACCGCGTCGGCCGCGCGGATGGTTGCGCCGATGTCCTGCGCGCCATGCGCGGCGGACACGAAGCCCGCTTCGTAGGCCGAAGGCGCGAAGTGCACGCCGCGCTCGAGCATGGCGTGGAAGAAGCGGTTGAACATCTCTTTATCGCACTGCATGACCTCGGCGAAACCGCGCGGGACGCTGGCACGGAAATAGATGCCGAACATGCCGCCGATCGCCTGCGCTGAAAACGCCACGCTGTGTTTTTTCGCCGCCGTGGCCAAGCCCTCGGTCAGTGCGCGCGTGCTCGCGCCGAGTTTTTCGTAGAAGCCGGGTGCCTGCACCAGCTTCAACGTGGCCAGGCCGGCGGCGACCGCCACCGGATTGCCCGAGAGTGTGCCCGCCTGATACACCGGCCCGAGCGGCGCGATTTTCTGCATGATGTCGCGCCGCCCGCCGAAGGCGCCGACCGGCATGCCGCCGCCGATGACCTTGCCCAGCGTGGTCAAGTCGGGCTGGATGCCATAGCGTCCCTGCGCGCCGGTCAAGCCAACTCGAAAGCCGGTCATTACCTCGTCCAGAATCAGCACGGCGCCGTATTTCGTGCACAACTCGCGCATGGTGCGCAGGAATTCGGGTTCGGGCGCGACCAGGTTCATGTTGCCCGCGACCGGCTCGACGATTACCGCGGCGATGTCCTTGCCACATTCGGCGAAGGTGCGCGACAGCTGCCCGGCATCGTTATAGTCGAGCACCAGGGTATGGGCGGCGATTTCCGGCGGGACGCCGGAAGAACTGGGTTGGCCGAAAGTGAGCGCGCCCGAGCCGGCTTTCACCAGTAGGCTGTCGGCATGGCCGTGATAGCAGCCCTCGAACTTGATGACGCGGCTGCGGCCGGTATAACCGCGCGCCAGCCGCAACGCCGTCATCGTGGCCTCGGTACCCGAGCTCACCAGGCGCACCAGTTCCATGCCGGGCAGCAACTGGCACAATAGCTCTGCCATTTCGATTTCGGCTTCGGTCGGCGCGCCAAATGACAGGCCGTTGCGGGCGGCCGCACACACCGCCGCCACCACCTCGGGATGGGCGTGGCCCGCCACCATCGCTCCCCAGGAGCCGATGTAATCGATATACCGCCGGCCTTCGGTGTCCCACATGCAGGCGCCCTCGCCGCGCGCGATGAAGCGTGGCGCGCCGCCCACGGCGCGAAACGCCCGCACCGGGGAGTTGACCCCCGCGGGTATGAATTGCTGGGCCTTGGCAAATAGAGATTCGTTGCTCATTGCTGCATCCGCTGTGGTTGATGAAGTCGGGCAAAGCCGGCTGCGCTGGCGGTGATATCGTCGGCGCCGAACACCGCGCTGATCACGGCTACTGCGTCTGCCCCGGCGGCGAATACCTGGGGTGCATTTTCAAGGGTAATGCCGCCGATCGCGATCAGGGGCAGGGCGAAGCTTCGGCGCGCCTCGGCGAAAAGGGCCAGCGGCGCGCGCACCGCGCCGGGTTTGGTGTCGGAGCGGAAGACGCTGCCGAAAGCCAGGTAATCCACCCCCGCTTGCGCCGCGGCCTGAGCCAGTTCCATGCGGTTGTAGCAGGAAGCGCCTAGCAGCTTGCCCTGCCCCAGGCGCTGCCTCGCCTCGCTCAAGTCGCCGTCGTCCGCGCCCAGATGCACGCCGTCGGCATCGAGCGCGAGGGCGAGGGCGAGATCGTCGTTGACGATGAAGGGTGCGCCGGCCATACGGCATAAGGCCGCAAGCGCGCGCCCCTGCTCGCGCCGCAACTCCGCGCTAGCGGTTTTGTTTCGGTATTGCACCAACGAAGCTCCACCCCGGAGTGCCTGGCCAACTTTACCCACAAGAATTTCTGTGCGCGGCTCATCCGGCGTGATTGCGTAAAGCCCCGTGAGTTTGCGCTTCACGCTTCACTCCTCATGTTTATTCTCCCCTTCCTCCTCGTCTGCCTCGCGCGCCCAGAAGAAACGGTCTGGAATATGCTGGCCCATGCCGGGGCGAAAGCCGGCGTTCAGCGTTTGCCAAGTGTATTCCTGCGCCTCGCGCACCGCTTCTGGAATATCGAGTCCGTTGGCGAGCGTGGCGGCGATAGCCGAGGCCAGCGTGCAGCCCGAGCCATGATAGCTGCCGGGCAAGCGCTCCCAACTGTCGCTGCGGATCATGCCCTGCTGGCCGTAGAGCGTATTGATCACCTGCGGCGTGTTCTCGTGCGTGCCGGTGATCAGCACGTACTCACAGCCCATTTCCAGAATGCGCTTGGCGCAGTCCTCCAGGGTCCGCTCCTCGTCGCTGCCATCGTCGGCCAGGCGCCGAGCCTCCAGGCTATTGGGTGTGATGATAGTGGTCTGCGGGATCAGCAGTTCGCGCATGGCCTCAATCAGGTCATCGGTCGCCATCTCATCGCCGCGGCCCGAGGCCAGCACCGGGTCGAGGATCAGCGGCACGTCAGGATAGTCCGATACCACCTCGGCAATAGCGGCACAGTTTTCCACGCTGCCCACCAGGCCAATCTTGAACGCCGCCACCGGCATGTCTTCCAGCAGCACGCGCGCCTGGTCGATAACCCAGTCGGCTTCTATCGGCAGCACATCCTCAATGCCCGCGGTGTCCTGCACTGTGATCGCGGTGACGACGGTGAGGGCGTGGCAGCCCATGCTCGACAGGGTGAGCAAATCTGCCTGGATACCGGCGCCGCCGGTGGGATCGGTGCCGGCAAAACTGAGGACGATCGGAGGCAGTGAGGAGGGCATGGTTGGCGCCATGCTGGAACAAGACATGGCAACAGGGTAAGATGCGGCGCTATTTTAACCTAAACCAAGCCCCAGGATATGACAGCAGCACCGACCAGCACCGAATTCAAGACTTGGATGTGCCTCATCTGCGGCTACCTCTACGACGAGGCCGCCGGCGTACCCGACGAGGGCATCGCCCCGGGCACGCGCTGGGAGGACGTGCCCATCAACTGGACTTGCCCGGAATGCGGAGCGCGCAAGGAAGACTTCGAGATGGTCGAAATCTAGTCATCACCCGTGGAGCGGGGCGCCAGTGCCGGGATGTTCGGCCCGGAGCGGATCGTGTCGGAACCAGACCAGGGTTTTAGCGCAAATCTGGCCGTTCTGAGCCAAAATTGTGTATGTTCTGCCAGAGGTTTAAAATACCACAGTGGCGATCGACCTTACCCACCATTTTCTCATCGCGATGCCGAACATGGTGGACCCTTATTTTGCCAAATCCCTCACCTACATCTGCGAACACAACGATCAGGGCGCGCTGGGCGTGGTAATTAACCGCCCCATCGACCTGAGCCTGCAAGCGCTGTTCGAGCGCATCAATCTCAAGCTTGAACCACACGAACTGCACAACCTTCCCGTATATTTCGGCGGGCCGGTGCAGACCGACCGGGGCTTCGTGCTGCACCAGCCGGTGGGGGACTGGCACTCCACGCTGAAGGTGCGCGACAGCCTCGGGCTGACCACCTCCAAAGACATACTCGAAGCGGTCGCAAAGGGCAGCGGTCCGGACAAGATGCTGGTCACCTTGGGCTACTCCGGCTGGGCGGCGGGACAACTCGAGCACGAGCTGGGGCAGAACGCCTGGCTGACCGTCGAAGCGGGCGAGCAGATCATTTTTGATCTGCCCGCCGAGGAAAAGCTACCCGCTGCGATGGAGCTACTGGGTGTGGATTTCGCCAGCTTGTCCGAGGATACCGGACATGCTTGAGCGGCGTGAGGGCGGAAGAGTGAGCAGTAACGACAAAGCCCGATCGACAGCGATGCCCGCCTCTCCTCCTCGGTTCTCACTGCCTGCTCCCCGCACTGGGACGGGAACGGTGCTTGCGTTCGATTTCGGCGAAAAATTCACCGGCGTCGCAGTCGGCGAATCAAGCGTTAGCATGGCGCACCCGCTTGGGCTGATCACGGCGGAAAGCAACGCGGCGCGCATGCACGAAATTGCCGCGCTTGTCGCCGAATGGAAACCGGGGTTTCTGGTGGTGGGGCTGCCGCTTTCGATGGACGGCACGGAACACGGCTTGACGCGGCGCTGCCGTCGTTTCGCGCGCCAGTTGGAGTCCCGCTTCAGGCTGCCGGTCAGGCTGGTGGATGAGCGCCTGAGCTCGGCCGCAGCCGAAGAAGCGTTACGCGCGGTGGGAAAGGGCGGGCGCAAGCACAAGCTGCACGCTCACCAAGTGTCGGCGCAGATCATTTTACAAAGTTATTTCGATGACGCTGGTTCTCCCGGATCCTGAAGTCCTGTGCGCCGCGCTGGTGCGCGAGCTCCAGCCGCACGTCACCGCCGATACCGCGCTGGTCGGCATCCATACCGGCGGGGTCTGGCTGGCCGAACGGCTGCACGCCGCGCTCGGCATCGTGCTGCCGCTGGGCCTGCTAGATATCTCCTTCTACCGCGACGATTTTGACAAGACCGGACTGCATCCACAGATAAAACCAACGCAGATCCCGTTCGAAGTCGACGCTCGCCACATCGTGCTGGTGGACGATGTGCTCTACACCGGTCGCACGGTGCGCGGGGCGATGAACGAATTGTTCGACTACGGCCGGCCGGCTTCGATCAGCCTCGCCGTGTTGATCGATCGCGGCGGGCGCGAGTTGCCGGTCGCAGCGCGATATGTGGGCGCCCGGCTGGACGTGCCGCGGGGGCACATGCTGGTGCTGGACCGGGACGAGAACGGCAAACTCAGGCTGAAACTGGATGCGTAACCCACAATTGAACGACAAAGGCGAGCTGCAGCACCTGCTTACCATCGAGGGTCTGCCGCGCGAAACCCTGATACATATCCTAGATACCGCCACCTCCTTCGTCGGCGTCACTGCGCGCGAAGTCAAGAAAGTGCCGCTGTTGCGCGGAAAATCGGTATTCAATTTGTTCTTCGAGCCCTCCACCCGCACCCGCACCACATTCGAGATCGCGGCCAAACGCCTGTCGGCGGACGTCATCAACCTCAACATCGCCATATCCTCCCACACCAAGGGCGAGACCCTGCTCGACACGGTCGACAATCTCTCGGCCATGCATGCGGACATGTTCGTGGTGCGCCACGCGCAAAGCGGCGCGCCGCATTTGATCGCGAGCCATGTCGCCAGCCACCTGCACGTTATCAACGCCGGCGATGGGCGCCACGCCCACCCGACCCAGGGACTGCTCGATCTCTACACCATCCGCCACTACAAGAAGGATTTCACCAGGCTGTCGGTGGCCATCGTCGGCGACGTACTGCATTCGCGCGTGGCGCGCTCGCTGATCCACGCGCTCACCCTCATGGGCACGCCCGACCTGCGCGTGATCGGACCCATGACCCTGATCCCCGCCGGGGTCGAGAAGCTTGGCGTCACGGTGTTTCACGACCTGGAACGGGGTCTGCGCGACGTCGACGTGGTAGTGATGCTGCGCCTGCAGAGCGAGCGCATGCGCGGTGCGCTGCTGCCTTCGGCGCAGGAGTTTTTCAAGTACTACGGCCTGACCCCGGAAAAGCTGGCGCTGGCCAAGCCCGACGCGATCGTCATGCACCCGGGACCGTTGAACCGCGGCGTGGAAATCGATTCCGCGGTCGCCGACGGCGCGCAGGCGGTGATCCTGCCGCAGGTGACTTTCGGCATCGCTGTCAGGATGGCCGTGATGAGCATACTGGCGGGAAATTGAATTAGAGGCCGTTTCGGAATTGCCGAAACGAGCCCCGACGTAGGGAGTATGAGGAGCCAAGGAAACGGTGGGACCCTCCTTTCCCACCTTGATCCCCTCATTTTGTAACGAGCGATTAGATGAAAATTCATATCAAGAACGGCCGCCTGATCGACCCGAAAAACAACATCGACAGCCGCGCCGACCTGTTCCTCGCTGCCGGCAAGGTCGCGGCCGTGGGCAAGGCGCCGGCCGGTTTCGGCGCCAAGCGCGTGATCGACGCCACGGGCCTGGTGGTCTGCCCGGGCTTGATCGACCTGTCGGCGCGGTTGCGCGAGCCCGGTTTCGAGTACAAGGCTACGCTGGAATCGGAAATGTTGGCCGCGGTGGCGGGGGGCGTGACCAGCCTCGCCTGTCCGCCCGACACCGAGCCGCCGCTGGACGAACCCGGCCTGGTGGAGATGCTCAAGCACCGCGCCAAGACGCTCAACCTGGCGCACGTTTATCCGATCGGCGCGCTCACCGTTGGGCTCGCCGGCGAACAGCTTACCGAGATGGCGGAACTGCGCGATGCCGGCTGCGTGGGCTTCTCCCATGCCGATGTGCCGCTGCAGGATAATCAGGTGCTGTGGCGCGCGCTGCAGTACGCCGCCACTTTCGGCTTTTGCGTCTGGCTGCGCCCGCAGGACGGATGTCTGGCGAAGGGCGGAGTGGCGCACGACGGCGAAGTTGCCACACGCTTGGGGTTGCCGGGGATCCCCGCCTTTGCCGAGACCATTGCCGTTGCCACCATCATCGAACTGATGCGCGCCACCGGTACCCGCGTGCACCTGTGCCGCCTGTCGACGCGTGAGGCGGTGGCCATGGTGCGCGCGGCCAAGCGCGATGGCTTGCCCCTCAGCTGCGACGTCAGCATCCATCACGCCCACTTGTCGGAAATGGATCTGGGCTACTTCAACTCGCATTGTCACCTGCTGCCGCCACTCAGAAGCGCGCGCGACCGCGATGCGCTGCGCGAGGGGTTGAAGGACGGCACCGTCGACGCGCTTTGCTCCGACCATGCGCCGGTAGACGAGGATTCGAAGCTGCTGCCGTTCGGCGAATCGGAAGCCGGCGCGACCGGCCTGGAATTGCTGCTGCCGCTTACGCTGAAGTGGGCCCTCGAAACGAAGGTGCCGCTGGCGCAGGCACTCGCGCGCATCACGCAAGAACCGGCGCGGATACTCCGCCTGGACGCCGGCCACTTGTCGGCGGGCCATACAGCCGATGTCTGCATCTTCGATGCGGAACACTACGGCAAGGTGAGCGCCGACGCGCTGAAGAGCCAAGGCAAGAACACACCCTTCCTCGGCATCGAACTGCCAGGCAAGGTGCGCTATACCCTGGTGCAGGGCCAGATCGTCTACGACGCGGGACCTGGCTGAACGCATTCAGATGCAACTGCAAACCCGGCGCAGCAATCTCCCGTGCAGCGATTCGGGTCAGGCCTTAGCGCCGTCTTTCTCAAGCAAAGCCGCCGGTTGAAACCCCGCCACCGCCACAAACACGTTCTTGCGGCGCGAGCTTAATCCCCGCGTGATCCTTACCTGACCCCGCTTCACGCCCAGGCGCTCGGCCAGGAACTCGATCAGACATTCATTGGCTTTCCCGTCCACTGGCGGCGAGGCCAGGCGCAGCTTGAGGCAATCACCGTACAAGCCCGCGACCTCGGTGCGCTTGGCCCCGGGCTGGGCTTGTATCTGAAGCGTGACTCCGTCGCGGCCGATCTGGTACCAGCTCAAAGCAGCCCCGCCACCGCGCGCGTAACGTATTCGAGCGGGATCAGCAGCAGTTGCGCCGCGACCAACGCGAACAACGGCGACAGGTCGACGTTGCCGATGGGCGGAACGATACGCCGGAACGGGCGCAGGATAGGGGCAGTGAGCGCATTGAACAGCGGCGCCAGCGGCGCATAGGGGCTGACCCAGCTGATCACCGCCTGAATCAAGACGACGCCGATCAGCAGATACAGGCTGAAACGCGCCAATTCGAGCAGGGCCAGGCTGAAAAAGATGCCCACCACCGCCCCCGAGGCGCCGCCACCGCCGCCTCCCCGAAGTACATAGAGCAGGAACACCAGCAGCGCCTCGATCACCCAGGCGAGCAGAAAAGTCGCCAGATCCAGGCCGAACATGCCGGGAATCAAACGCCGCGCCGGCAACACCAGCCAATTGGTCAACGCGGTGACGAACTGCCCGAGCGGGTTGCGGAACGGTGCGCGCATGAGTTGCAGATAGAACCGCACCAGCAGCACGAACACAAAAAAACCGAATACCGTGTCGAGCAGGAAACGCAGAATTTGATTAAGCATGCATCTCACCCGAAAAATAAATGCAGCGCCGGACCTGCATCGATGAAGATTGATCGGAATACAAGCGCCTTGCATGGTGCACGCTGATTCGCCTGGCCCGGCAGCTCATCATTCGTCCGCACCCAGTTGCTCGCCCAATTCGTGCGCGCGCTGGTTGGCTGCGTGCAGCGCCCGCACGATGAGCTCCTTGACCCGGTCGGCATCCATGCTGGCGAGCGCGCGCTCGGTCGTTCCGCCCTTCGAGGTGACGCGCTCGCGCAGCACCGCCACGCCCTCAGTGCTCAGTACTGCGAGTCTGGCGGTCCCGACAAAAGTCTCGACCGCGAGCTTCTTGGCGTCCGATTCGGAAAAGCCCATTTCCTGCGCCGCCTGCTGCAACGCCTCGATGAAGTAGAGCACATAAGCCGGGCCGCTGCCGGAGATCGCGGTAACCGGATCGAGCAAGGATTCCTGCGGCACCCATAGCGTCGCGCCCACCGCGCCGAGGATGGACTCGGCCAAGGCGCGTTGGTCGGCACCGACTCCGGCGCTCGCGTACAGCCCGGTGATGCCTGCGCCGACGAGCGCCGGTGTATTGGGCATGCAGCGCACCAGGGTAGCGTAGCCACCGAGCCAGCGCGACAAATCGACCAAGCGAATGCCGGCGGCGATGGTTATCACGAGTTCGCGCCCGAGCCGCGGTTGCAGAGCCTGAGCCGCGGCGCGCATCTGCTGTGGCTTCACTGCCAGCACCACCACCTCGCCCAGCGGCGCGGCTGCGGCCACGCTATCGACGCAGGCGACCCCAAATTGCGCGCCGAGCCGTGCGCGCGCCTCGGACTGAAGCTCGACTACGCGCATGCCCGCCGCCGCATAGCCCTTGTCGATGAGGCCGCCAATCAGGGCCGAAGCCATATTACCGCCGCCAATGAATGTAATTTTCACGTCTTGACCCTTTCGCCGAATATGGCCGTTCCCACGCGCACCATAGTAGCGCCTTCCATGATCGCCGCCTCCAAGTCCTGCGACATGCCCATCGACAGGGTATCAAGTCCGAAACCCGCAGCGTTGAGTCGCTCCAGCAGGACGCGCAGGCCCCTGAAACGCCGGCGCTGTAGCTCGATGTCGCCGCTGGGCTCCGGAACCGCCATCAGACCGCGCAGCCTGAGCCGCGGCAAGGTGCGCACCGCCTCGGCCAGCGGCCGAACTTCCTCTGGCGCCACACCGCTCTTGCTCGCCTCCCCGCTCACGTTCACCTGCAGGCAGATATTGAGCGGACCCAGTTCCTGCGGGCGCGCTTGCGCCAGTCGCAGGGCGATTTTCTCGCGCGCGACCGAATGCACCCAACCGAAATGCTCGGCGATGGCCCGCGTCTTGTTGCTCTGGATCGGGCCGATAAAGTGCCATACGAGTGGCAACGCGGACAGCGCGGCGATTTTTTCCATTCCCTCCTGAACGTAATTCTCGCCGAATTCGCGCTGTCCCGCCGCATAGGCCGCGCGCACTTCGCCGGCCGCGAAGGTCTTGCTTACCGCCAGCAGGGCAATATCGCCCGGCTCGCGTCCGGCCGCTCGCGCCGCGGCGGCGATGCGCGCCCTTACGACTTGCAAGTTACTCTCGATTGTGGACATAATTTGGCGCGGGCGTGAACGCGGGACTCAGGGGCTGAATCGCACCCGCTCGGTCAGTTGCGTTCTCGCCCGGCGCGTCATTCAGCATGGAGCATGGAGCGATTATAAATGGATATCTCTGAACTGCTTGCCTTCGTGGTCAAGAACAAGGCATCCGACCTGCATCTTTCGTCGGGCCTGCCGCCCATGATCCGCGTGCACGGCGACATCAAGCGCATCAACCTGCCGGCGATGGAGCACAAGGATGTGCACGGCATGATCTATGACATCATGAACGACGGCCAGCGCAAGTTCTACGAGGAAAACCTGGAGTGCGACTTTTCCTTCGCCATTCCCGGCCTGGCGCGTTTTCGCGTCAACGCCTTCGTGCAGAACCGCGGCGCTGCGGCAGTGATGCGGACCATCCCGTCCAAAATCCTGTCGCTCGCCGATCTCAAGTGTCCGAAGATCTTCGAGGAAATCTCCGACCAGCCGCGCGGCGTCGTGCTGGTGACCGGGCCGACCGGTTCGGGCAAATCCACCACGCTGGCGGCCATGGTCAACCACAAGAACGACAACGAAGAGGGCCATATTCTCACCATCGAGGACCCGATCGAATTCGTGCACGAATCGAAGAAATGCCTGATCAACCAACGCGAGGTCGGGCCGCATACCCTGTCCTTCGCCAATGCGCTGCGCTCGGCACTGCGCGAGGACCCGGACGTGATACTGGTGGGGGAGATGCGCGACCTGGAAACCATACGTCTCGCGCTTACCGGCGCCGAAACCGGCCACCTGGTGTTCGGCACCCTGCACACCAGTTCGGCGGCGAAGACCATCGACCGTATCGTCGATGTGTTCCCGGCGGCGGAAAAGGAGATGATACGCGCGATGATTTCCGAGTCCCTGAAGGCGATCATCTCGCAGACGCTGCTCAAGACCAAGGACGGCTCGGGACGGGTCGCGGCGCACGAAATCATGATCGGCACGCCGGCCATCCGCAACCTGATCCGCGAATCCAAGATTGCGCAGATGTATTCGGCGATTCAGACCGGCCAGCAATTCGGCATGCAGACGCTGGATCAGAACCTGCAGGACCTGGTGAAGAAGGGAGTGATTACTAACTCCGAAGCGCGCAGCAAGGCCGCCAATAAGGACAACTTCCCCGGCGGCTAGTGGAGTCCGGCTGCGAAGGTTGCGTCTAAGGTTGAATTCGGTGCCGCCTGGCCGACGGGCGGGCCAAACGCGCCTGGCCAGGGACGAAATTTCCGGTATATTGGGACGAATCTGTCAGTGAGGTGAATTATGGATAGCAGCCAGTCAACGAAATTCATGTACGACCTGTTGCGCCTAATGCTCAGCAAGAAGGGTTCCGACCTGTTCATCAGTGCGGACTTCCCGCCGGCAATGAAGCTCGACGGCAAGATGACGCCGGTCATGGACCAGAAGCTCACCGGCCAGCACACCGCCGATCTGGTGCGCGCGATGATGAACGACAAACAGGCGGCGGAATTTGAAGCGACCAAGGAGTGCAACTTCGCCATCGCCCCCGCGGGCATCGGCCGCTTCCGCGTGAACTGTTTCGTGCAGCAGGGCAAAATCGGCATGGTGCTGCGCACGATCACCACGACCATCCCCAAGATCGAGGACCTGGGCCTGCCGCCGGTGTTGAAAGACGTGGTCATGAACAAGCGCGGACTGGTGATCATGGTGGGCGGCACCGGCTCGGGCAAATCGACCACGCTCGCGGCAATGATCGGCTACCGCAATCAAAACAGCTACGGCCACATCATCACCATCGAGGATCCGGTGGAGTACGTGCATCCGCACATCAATTGCCTGATCACGCAGCGCGAAGTGGGCGTGGATACAGCGTCCTGGGAATCGGCGCTGCATAACACCCTGCGCCAGGCCCCGGACGTGATCCTGATCGGCGAGATCCGCTCCAGGGAGACCATGGAGCATGCCGTCGCTTTCGCCGAAACCGGCCACCTGTGCATGGGTACCCTGCATGCGAACAGTGCGAACCAGGCGCTGGACCGGATCATCAATTTCTTTCCCGAGGAACGCCGGGCACAGCTGTTGATGGACCTGTCGCTCAACCTCAAGGCGCTGGTGTCGCAGCGGTTGATTCCTCTGAAGGAGGGCAAGGGGCGCACTGCCGCGATCGAAATCATGCTCAACTCGCCGCTGATCGCCGACCTGATTTTCAAGGGCGAAGTGCACGAGATCAAGGAAATCATGAAGAAATCGCGGGAACTGGGGATGCAGACCTTCGACCAGGCCCTGTTCGACCTGTACGAGGCGGGCAAAATCAGTTACGAGGACGCGCTTCGGAACGCCGACTCGGTCAACGACCTGCGTCTCACCATCAAGCTGCAAAGCAAGGAAGCGAAGAACCGCGATATCAGCGCAGGCATCGAGCACCTGAATATCGTTTGATCCGCGTAAGGCCGCAACCTTGCCCCCCCTGGCCGCGCCGGCTAGATATCCAGCCGCGCAATCAGCGCGTTGCTCTCGATGAATGCTCGCCGCGGCTCGACGTCGTCGCCCATGAGCTTCGAGAATATCTCGTCGGCGGCGATACCCTCCTCGATCTGCACGCGCAACAAGCGCCGCTTGGTCGGATCCATGGTCGTCTCCCACAGCTGCTCCGGGTTCATCTCGCCCAAGCCCTTGTAGCGCTGCAGCGTAGCGTTCTTCTCCACCTCCTGCAGCAGCCAGACCATCACCTCGCCGAAATCCGTAACCGCCTGCCGCTTCTCGCCGCGGGTGATCAAAGCGCCGGGACCGATCAGCCCCTCGAGCAGCTGCGCCGTACCAAGCAGTTGCTGATAGTCGCCGGAGAGTAGAAAATCTTCGTCGATGACGCATCTGCGGCTATTGCCGTGCACGCTGCGCTCGATCAGCAGCCGGTGGCGCTCATGTTTTTCGTCAAAGCGCGGGGTCACGGCCATTTCCTTGTCGGCGAGCACGAGTTGGAGCCGCTCGGCGCTGCTGCGCGCGGATTCGGCATCGCGCAGGTCCAGTTTCAGTCCGTTGCGCAGGATTGCGACCAGCACGTCGCGATCGATAAGCCGCGCAATCCGATCGATCACGGCACGCGCGAGCAAATACGAGCTCGCAAGCAGTTGCAGCGCATCACCCGCGATCGGCTGGCTATCCCGTTGCGGCGTCAGCGTTGCGCCCACGAGCGCTTGCTTCAGCATGTACTGCGACAGCTCGTGTTCGTCCTTTAGATAACGCTCCTCCTTGCCGATCTTGGCCTTGAACAACGGCGGCTGGGCGATATAGATGTGGCCGCGCTCGACCAGATCCGGCATCTGCCGATAGAAAAAAGTCAGCAGCAGGGTGCGGATGTGCGCGCCGTCGACATCGGCGTCGGTCATGATGATGATGCGGTGATAGCGCAGCTTGCCGAGATTGTAGTCGTCCTTGATGCCCGTTCCGAGAGCGGTGATGAGGGTGGCGATCTCGGCGAAAGAGATGAGCTTGTCGAAACGCGCCTTCTCTACATTGAGTATCTTCCCCTTGAGCGGCAAGATTGCCTGGAACTTGCGGTCGCGCCCCTGCTTGGCGGAGCCCCCGGCCGAGTCTCCCTCCACCAGGTAGATTTCGCATAGCGCCGGGTCCTTTTCCTGGCAGTCGGCGAGCTTGCCCGGCAGGCCCATGCCGTCAAGCACGCCCTTGCGGCGCGTCATTTCGCGTGCTTTCCTCGCTGCTTCCCGCGCGCGCGCGGCGTCGACGATCTTGGCGGTGATGGTCCTCGCGTCGCCCGGCCGTTCGAGCAAGAACTCCGTAAGCTTGGCCGCGACCACCTCCTGCACCACCGGCTGCACTTCCGAACTCACCAGCTTGTCCTTGGTCTGCGAGGAGAACTTCGGCTCCGGCACCTTCACCGAAAGCACACAACTTAAGCCCTCGCGCATATCCTCCCCGGTGGTCTCGACTTTGGCTCTCTTGGCCAGTTCCTGGCCCTCGATGTATTGGTTCAGCGTGCGCGTCATCGCCGCGCGCAGCCCGGTCAGGTGCGTGCCGCCGTCGCGCTGCGGAATGTTGTTGGTGAAGCAGAGCACCTGCTCCTGATACGAATCGTTCCATTGCATCGCGACTTCCACGATGATGCCGTCTTTTTCGCCGATGGCATGGAATATGTTGTTATGCAGCACTGTCTTATTGCGGTTGATGAACTCGACAAACCCCTTCACGCCGCCGGAAAAAGCGAAGTTTTCCTCCTTGCCCGCGAGTTGGTCCACCAACCGGATCTTGACGCCGTTATTGAGGAAGGACAGTTCGCGCAGCCGCTTCGCCAGGATATCGTAGTGGTATTCGACCGCACTGAAGGTTGCCGTGCTCGCCAGGAAATGCACCTCGGTGCCGCGGCGCTCGGTCGTGCCTGTTTGCTGCAGCGGCGCAGTGGGAACCCCGTCGCGGAACTCCATGCTGAAGGTCTTGCCCTCGCGGCGTATGGTAAGGCGCAGCCACGCCGACAAAGCATTTACCACGGACACGCCGACGCCGTGCAGGCCGCCAGCGATCTTGTACGAATTGTTGTCGAACTTGCCGCCGGCATGCAATTCTGTCATGACAATCTCGGCGGTCGAGCGTCCCTGTTCGTCATCCGGGTGTTTCCCGGTGGGAATGCCGCGACCGTTGTCGGTGACACTGATCGAGTTGTCGCTGTGAATGGTTACCGTGATGTCGTCGCAGTAGCCCGCCAGGGCCTCGTCGATGGCGTTGTCCACCACCTCGAACACCATGTGGTGCAGGCCGGTGCCGTCGGAAGTGTCGCCGATGTACATGCCGGGACGCTTGCGCACCGCGTCCAGGCCCTTGAGCACCTTGATGCTGCTTTCTTCGTAGTGGCCGTTGCCGACGTGCTGCGGATTCGTTTTATCGTTCATTACTGTTCTTCTCTTGACCTGCGTGACAAATATGCGGAGCTTGAAAAGGGGGACGCCTGCTCCTCGCCAAAGCCGCTCAGATGCGCATCGGCATGACGACGTACTTGAAATTGTCGTTTCCCGGAACCGTGATCAGGGCGCTCGAGTTGGCGTCGCCCAAGGCACATTCGACCTCGCCGCAATCCAGATTGTTAAGTACGTCCTGCAGATAGTTGACGTTGAAGCCTATGTCCAGAGCATCGCCGGCATAAGTCACATCGAGTTCCTCCTGCGCCTCTTCCTGCTCGTTGTTGCTGCAGATGATCTTGAGGCTGCCATCGACCAGCACCCAGCGCACACCTTTGAACTTCTCGTTGGTGAGAATGGCGGCGCGCTGCAGAGCCTGCAACAGCACGATCCGGTTCAGCAATAACTTCTTGTTGTGCGTGGTTGGGATGACGCGCGTGTAATCGGGAAATTTTCCGTCTACCAGCTTGGAAATAAGAACGATGCCGCCGAAAGAGAAGCGAGCCTGCGTCGGCGACAGTTCCACCTCGACCGGATCATCGCTGTCGGACATGAGCTTGGACAATTCCAGAATGGTCTTGCGCGGCAGGATCACCTCCTGCACCTCGTCTATCGTGTGCGCCGCGCTGGCGAGGGCAAGGCGGTGGCCGTCGGTGGCCACGACTGTGATCTTGTCTCCTCCCGTCACCAGCAGCAGGCCATTCAGGTAATAGCGTATATCCTGCTGCGCCATGGCGTATTGCACCGACAGAAACAAGTGCTTCAACACCTTCTGCGGCAGCGTCATTTTAGTGCTCGCGCCATCGACCAGGGACAGCTTGGGAAAGTCCTCCGCCGGCAGGGTCTGCAGGTTGAACCGGCTCTTGGCTGCTTTCACCTGCAGTTTCTTTTCCTGCAGCGCCAGCGTCACCTCGGATTGCTCGGGCAAGGCGCGCAGGATGTCCAGCAATTTTCTCGCGCCTACGGTGATGGCCTTGGCCTCGCCCGGGTTCTCGCAAACGGCCCGCGCGGAGATTTGAATCTCGATATCGGTGGCGACGATGGTAATGTCCGTCCCATTTCGTTCCAGCAGTACATTGGAAAGGATGGGCAATGTGTGGCGCCGCTCGATGATGCCGGAAACAGCATTAAGCGGCTCGAGCAAGGTCTCCCTGTTTATCTTAATAGTATTCATTATATCTTCCTGATAATGATGATAATGCGGCTCGCTTCCGGGGATATCTCTGTATTTTCCTTTGTTTTCCTGTTGCTAGGCTGCATTTCTCGCGTGTATAACCCTGTGATTCGTTGTTTATGGTTTGGGGACACAATGCCGCGCGCGGCAAAAGTCGAAGTAGTCCACAGGAAACCACATACTTGTCACCAGAGGCCGTTACCCCTTGAGCACCTGTTCAAGTACGTGATAGTCGTGGTTGATCTCGGTGTGCTTCTCCCGTAACGACGCGATCGTGCGGCACGCGTGCAGCACGGTCGTATGATCGCGGTTGCCGAACGCATCTCCGATATCGGGCAGACTGTGCTGCGTCAGTTCCTTCGCCAGCGCCATCGCCATCTGGCGCGGCCGGGCGACGTTGCGGCTGCGTTTCTTCGAGTGCATGTCGGAGATCTTGATCTTGTAGAACTCGGCCACGGTTTTTTGGATATTGTCGATGGATATTTGCCGGTTCTGCACCGACAGCAGATCCTTGAGCGCTTCCTTGGCCAGATCGAGCGAAATATCCTTGCCGTTGAAGCGGGAAAAGGCGATAACGCTCTTCAGCGCTCCCTCCAGTTCGCGCACGTTGGAGCGGATGTGCTTGGCGATGAAGAACGCCACCTCTTCATCCAGGCGCACCGAGATGGCCTCGGCCTTCTTCAGGATGATAGCCACCCGCATCTCCTGTTCCGGCGGCTCGATCCCGACCGAAAGCCCCCAGGAGAAGCGCGACTTGAGCCTCTCTTCGATGCCGCTGATGTCTTTGGGATAGGTATCGCAGGTGATAATGACTTGCTTGTGCGCTTCGATCAGCGCGTTGAAGGCGTAGAAGAACTCCTCCTGCGTCCGGTCCTTGCCGCTGAAGAACTGAATATCGTCGATCAGCAGCAGATCAAGTGAATGGTAATAGCGCTTGAATTCGTCGAAAGACTTCTGGTGGTAGGCACGCACCACGTCGGAGATGTACTGCGCAGCGTGCAGGTAGCGTACTTTGGCGGTGGGGTGTTGCGCCAGCACGTTGTTGCCCACCGCATGAATCAGGTGCGTCTTGCCCAGGCCGACCCCGCCATAGACGAACAGCGGGTTGTACGACGTCCCCGGGTGTTCGGACACCTGCAACCCCGCGGCGCGCGCCAACTGGTTGGCCTTGCCGATGACGAAATTGTCGAATGTAAACTCTGGGATCAGGCCCGCCTTCTCGTGGCCGCTGGAACGCCGCCGTGCTGGCTGCACGGCCAAAGCCGCCGCCGGCAGAGCGGCCGCCGCTTCAGTTTGCGCCATGGCCAAGCTTACGCGTATCGGTGACGAAAAATACTCGGCCGCCATCTCCTCGATGCGGGCGAGGTAGCGATTCTTGATCCAGTCCAAGACGAAGCGGTTCGGCGCCAAAAGAGCAATCTGCCCGGAAGGCGTCTTGCTGTCGAGTCGGAGGGGCTTGATCCAGGTGTTGAACTGCTGTGCCGGGAGCTCATTTTCTAAGCGGCTCAGGCAGGAAAGCCAGAATCTTTCCATGGCCCTGTTTTAGTATGTAAAGAAGCTTGGGATTGAAGACGAAAACAAGCGCGTATTTTAGCCTGTAGCCGCCAAGTTATCCACAGGCATTTATTAACCGAAATTTCACGATTGCATTGACGGAAGCCGGCATTTTGAGGTTAAATGCCGGGTTCCGTCGTAAGCAAGAAAGAATCCCGATATGAAGCGCACTTATCAGCCCTCCGTTGTCCGCAGAAAACGCACCCACGGCTTTCTTGTGCGCATGCGCACCCGCGGCGGTCGCGCGGTCATTCGCGCGCGCCGGGCCCGGGGCCGGGCCCGCCTTTCGGTTTGAGGTCAGGCTCCCAGTTCGGCTTCTCCAGGGCGCAACGGCTGCGCCGCAAGTCGCAGATCACCGCACTGCTCGCCCGCGGCCGATCTGCAAGCGGTGGTGGCATGCAACTGCACTCGATGCCCAGCGATAGCGGCCCGCGCCTGGGTGTGATTGCCGGACGCCACGCTTGGCCCCGCGCCGTGGATCGCAACCGCTTCCGGCGCCTGGTGCGTGAGACCTTCCGGCTGCTGCAGCACCGATTGCAGCAACGCGACTATATAGTCAGGGCGCGCAACCCGCAGCGGCGCGAGCCAAGCAGCGTCGAGGTCGAGAAATTGTTCGCGGCCTGGTGCAAGACTGGCGGGGAGTAGGCAGTGTGAGCAAGCTTCTCCTTATCCTGATCAAAGCGTACCGCTACTGCCTGAGTCCGCTGCTCGGGCCCAGTTGCCGCTTTTTTCCGTCCTGCTCGGACTATGCCGCGGAAGCGATTGACAAACACGGCGCCGGATACGGCAGCTGGCTTGCGCTCAAGCGCATCGCACGCTGTCACCCCTGGCATCCCGGCGGTTATGACCCTGTTCCCTGAGCCCCCATGGATACGCAACGTCTGATTCTGTTTTTCGTGTTTTCGTTCTCGCTGCTGCTACTTTGGGATTCGTGGCAGAAGGAACACCGGCCGCCAACCCCGACGATCGCGCAACAGGCCGCGGTCCAGGCGACCGTGCCCAGCCCCAGCGTGCCGACGCAGGCGACGCCCGCTGCGCCGCAAAAGCCGGGCGACGCCATACCGCCGAACGCGGCGGCACCGGCAAAGCGCGAGATCCTTAAGGTCAAGACGGATAAGCTGATCGCAGATATCGATTTGCAGGGTGGCGACATCGTGCGCCTGGAGTTGCCCCGGCAAAAGGACACGCTGGACGAGAAAGTGAATTTCGTGCTGTTTTCGCCCGAGCATCATTATGCCGCCCAAAGCGGCCTGATCGGACCCGGCCTGCCCACGCATAAGACGATATACAGCGCTGGGGCGAGAGAATATTCGCTTACAGACGGACAGGACAAGCTGCAGGTGCGGCTGGAGGCCCCGGGTCCTGAAGGGGTGAAAACGGTGAAGACGCTCACCTTTCACCGCGGCAGCTATGTCATCGACATCAGCCATGAAATCATCAATGGCAGCGCCGCGCCGCTGGCGGCGCATGCGTATTTTCAGTTCTTGCGCGATGGGGCCCCGCCGGCGGGGGATCCGAAGATGGTGAATACGTATACTGGCGCCGCCATCTACACCGAGCAGGAGAAATTCCATAAGATTGCCTTCGGCGATCTGGATAAGGACAAGGCCAGCTTCCCCAAGACCGCCGACAACGGCTGGATCGCCATGCTGCAGCATTATTTCGTCAGCGCCTGGCTGCCAAAGGAAGGGACCCAACGCGAGTTCTACGCGAAGCCGCTGGCGGACAAACTGTATTCGGTTGGCCTGATCCTGCCGGTAGCGACGATCGCACCCAATGCCAGCGGCAGTGTCTCGCTTTCCCTCTATGCCGGGCCGCAGGAGCAGGACGCCCTGAAGGAGATCGCGCCCGGGCTGAATCTGACGGTCGATTACGGCTGGCTCACCGTCGTCGCCGCGCCGCTGTTCTGGCTGCTGCAATTCCTGCACCGGTGGGTGGGCAATTGGGGCGTGGCCATCATCCTGCTCACAGTGCTGATCAAGGCGGTCTTCTTTCCGCTCTCGGCGGCGAGTTACAAGTCCATGGCCAAGATGAAGCTGGTGACACCGCGCATGACGAAACTGCGCGAGCAGTATGGAAACGATCGGGCGCGACTGAACCAGGCGATGATGGAGTTGTACAAGACCGAGAAAATCAATCCCTTGGGCGGCTGCCTGCCCATCGTGGTGCAGATCCCGGTATTTATTTCGCTTTATTGGGTGCTGCTCGCCAGCGTCGAATTGCGTCATGCGCCGTTCTACTTCTGGATCCATGACTTGTCGGCGCAGGATCCCTATTACGTGCTGCCGCTGCTGATGATGGGCTCGATGGTAATCCAGACCAAGCTCAACCCGGTACCGCCCGACCCGGTGCAGGCCAAGGTCATGATGATCATGCCCTTCGCCTTCGGCGTGATGTTCTTTTTCTTCCCCGCCGGGCTGGTGCTCTATTGGCTGGTCAACAATATTCTCTCCATCGCGCAGCAATGGCAGATCACCCGGATGATCGGGGATGGAAAAAAAGCCCCCGCGCGGCGCTGACGCCTTGCCCGCCGCCGACCCCGCTTGAGACCGCCCTGGTTTCCGGAACAGTCTCCTGAAGGGCTACGCCGTGACCCATCCGGATGATCCGATTGCGGCAATAGCCACGGCTCCGGGACGCGCAGGCATAGGTGTGGTGCGCGTGTCCGGCAGAAATCTGGTCCCGCTCGCGCTGGCACTGCTCGGCAAAGTGCCCGCGGCACGCCGTGCCATCAGGGCGGCCTTTCTCGATGCGGGCGGCGTGGCGATAGACGACGGCCTCGCGCTTTATTTCCCCGCGCCGCATTCCTACACCGGCGAAGAAGTGCTCGAGCTGCAGGGCCATGGCGGCCCCGTGGTGATGCAGATGCTGCTCAAGCGCTGCCTCGAGCTGGGAGCGCGCCTGGCCGAGCCCGGGGAATTTACCCGTCGCGCGTTTCTCAATGACAAACTCGACCTGGCTCAAGCCGAAAGCGTGGCCGACCTGATCGAAGCCGCCACCGACAGCGCTGCGCGCTGCGCGCTGCGTTCGCTGCGCGGCGAATTCTCCGGCGCGGTCGAGGAGTTGGTGCGGCAATTGATCGAACTGCGCATGCTGGTGGAAGCGACCCTCGACTTTCCCGAGGAGGAGCTCGATCCTCTGGACCGAGCCGATGCCAAGGCGCGCCACGCGAGACTGCTGCAGGCGATCGAGACTGCGCTCGCGAAAAGCCGGCAGGGGAGCCTGCTGCGTACCGGCTTGCAGGTGGTGCTGGCGGGTCAACCCAACGTGGGCAAGTCAAGCCTGCTGAATCGTCTGGCGGGCGAGGAACTCGCCATCGTCACCGCTGTTCCGGGCACCACGCGCGACAGCGTGCGCCAGGCGATCCAGATCGACGGCGTCCCGCTCAACATTGTCGACACCGCGGGCCTGCGCGATACCCGGGACGAGGTTGAGCGCTTGGGCATCGCGCGCACCTGGAGCGAGATCGGCAAAGCCGATGTCGTACTGCTGCTGGTCGACGCGCGCGCGGGGGTGACCAAGCAGGACCTGGAATTGGTGGCGCGCATTCCACCAGGCGTAAAGCGCGTGTTCGTGCACAACAAGACCGACCTCGCCGGGACAGTTGCAAGGCTCGAGCAGACGCAGGCCGGCACGAGCATCCACCTTTCCGCGAAGACCGGCACGGGCGTGGATTTGCTCCGCGCCGAGTTGCTCGCCGTCGCCGGCTGGCAACAGGGTGCGGAAGACGTGTTCATGGCGCGCGAGCGGCATCTGGTCGCGTTGCGACGGGCAGCCGAGCACGTGGCCGGCGCCGGCGAGCAATTCAACCGGCCGGAATTGTTTGCCGAAGAGCTGCGCCAGGCGCAGGAGCAACTCAACAGCATCACGGGTGAATTCGCTGCCGATGACCTGCTCGGCGAAATCTTCTCCCGCTTCTGCGTCGGTAAGTGACAGGGCTATCTGGGTCGCCGAGCGAAATTCAGATAACCCACGCAAAAGCCGTCTGAGTACGAGGAAATGATACGATTCATGGACCCATGCCTTCTATGAGCAATATGTCGTCTGCAAACCGAGCCTGCCGATGCGCGCCTCTGGTGACGACCATGGCGTCGCTGTTCCGCCTCGCCAAACGCCTGAGCGCAAAGAGCGCATGAACTGGGACCCGCAACAGTACTCTCGTTTTGCCGGACAGCGCCTGCGTCCGGCACTGGATCTGATTGCACGCATCGCGCTGGAAAACCCGCAGACCGTGGCCGATCTTGGCTGCGGCACGGGCAATGTCACGCGCATACTGCACAGCCGCTGGCCTGGTGCCCGCATTACCGGCGTGGACGCATCGCCGCAGATGCTGGCCGAAGCGAGAAAGGTCGGCGCGGACATTGCCTGGGAACAGACCGAACTTGGCACCTGGAATCCTGCGGCGAAATACGACCTCGTGTTTTCCAATGCGGCGCTGCATTGGCTGGATGATCACCCGGATTTGTTCGTGCGGCTCGCCGCGAACGTGAATGCCGGCGGCGTGGTGGCGGTACAGATGCCGCGCAATTTCGGCGCGCCTTCGCACACGCTTATGCACGAACTGGCCTCGAGCCCGCCGTGGCGCGATGCGCTGGGGAAGCTGCTTCGACCGCTGCCGGTGCTGGAGCCGGCAGCCTACTACGGCATCCTCGCTCCGCTCGCCCGCAGCCTCGACATCTGGGAGACCGAATACCTGCAAATTCTCGAAGGCGAGAACCCGGTGGCGGAATGGACTAAAGGCACCTGGCTCGCGCCTTTGCTGGCGGCGCTCGCTTCGGGCGCGCGTGCAGCCTTCGAATCCGAATATCGGCAGCGTGTAGCGCAGGCTTATCCACGCCAGCCGGATGGCAAAACCCTGTTTCCTTTCCGGCGCCTGTTTATCGTCGCGGCGCTCTAGCCCCCCAAGCAGGGGTTCGTTGTAGAATGCGACTCATTCTTTCCGCTGGTCCGCTGCGTTGCAAGCCGTTGGCGCGAGCAACTGCGGGGCCTTTTTATTTGTAGGCAGGCAGACAAAATATGATGAACTCTCCCAATGCCAAGAAGACTGCGGCTTCAGCCGCGCCCGAATATGTCAGACACCGCGGCGTGAAGGAATGGGTCGCGCACATGGCGCAGCTCGCCAAGCCTGATTGCATCGTCTGGTGCGATGGCTCACAGGAAGAATACGCGCGCCTGTGCCAGGAAATGGTCAGCTCCGGAATGCTGCGGCGCCTCAATCCCAAGCTGCGCCCCGACAGTTACCTCGCGCTGTCGGATCCGTCCGACGTTGCGCGGGTCGAAGAGCGCACCTTCATCTGCAGCGAAAAGCAGGACGACGCCGGCCCGACGAACAACTGGATTGCGCCGGCGGAAATGCGCGGCACCCTCGGCCGCCTGTTCGACGGTTGCATGCGCGGCCGCACCATGTACGTGGTGCCGTTTTCGATGGGCCCGCTGGGTTCGCCCATCGCCCACATCGGCGTTGAACTCTCGGATTCTCCCTATGTCGTGGTGAGCATGAAAATCATGACCCGCATGGGACGGGCGGTGTATGACGTGCTCGGGGAGGACGGAAACTTTGTTCCCTGCATGCACTCGGTGGGCATG
>JADGRR010000490.1 GCA_017880745.1 Burkholderiales bacterium | reverse complement strand
GGCCGCGCGACAAACCGAGATCGGCGGCGATGTTGTTCACCATGGAGGGAATATGCGGCGCCATTTTCGGCGCCTGCGCGATGATCGTTGCGTCGATATTGACGATGCGGTAGCCGGCCTCCTGCACCAGCCGGCTCACCTCGCGCAGCAGCATGCGGCTGTCGGCGTTCTTGTAACGCGAATCGGTGTCGGGGAAATGCCGGCCGATATCCCCCAGAGCCGCGGCACCGAGCAAGGCGTCGCACACGGCGTGCAGCAGCACATCAGCATCCGAATGCCCGTCCAGCCCCTTCTCGTTGGGAATATCGACGCCGCCGATGACGAGTTTGCGCCCTGTAACCAGGGCGTGAACGTCGAATCCCTGCCCTACTCTCATGTTTGCCTCCATTGGCTTGCGAGGATGACCTCCGCCAACTGCAGATCCTCCGCATAAGTGACCTTCAAATTTCCGTTGGAACCCTGCACCAGCTGCGGTTTCAGCCCCAGAGCCTCTATGGCGCCGGCCTCGTCGGTCACCATCCCGGTCCTGCTCAAAGCATGCAGCAGCAGGCCGTGGCGGAACATCTGCGGCGTCTGCGCCTGCCACAGGTGTTCGCGCGGTTCAGTCGCCTGGATCTGCCCGGCGGCGTCGCCGCGCTTGAGCGTGTCGGCGACCGGCACTGCGAGTATACCGCCGACATCGTGCGCGGCGAGCGCGGCCAGCATACGCTGCAATTCATGCTGGCCCAGACAGGGCCGCGCCGCATCGTGCACCAGCATCCAGTCCTCCGGCTGCACCGTGGACGAGGCCGCAACCAGCCCATTCAGCACGCTGTCGTGCCGCGTCGCGCCGCCGCAATAAAGCGGCGCGATGCGCTCACCGAACTCGCCCCAGTCGTGTTGCCTGAATTCTCGGTCTGCCGGCGCCAACACCACGAACACGGTGTCGATCGTGCCGCTCGCGAGCAGCGCGTTCACGCTGTGGTAGAGCATCGGGCGTCCCAGCAGCGGCAGGTATTGCTTTGGCGTGGCCTGGCCCATGCGCTCGCCCGCTCCCGCCGCCGGGATCAGGCCGAAAAATCGATCGGACGTCATTGTTTTTTCTGATTAAACCGCGACTGAAGCCGTTATAATACAGCTTAGTTAAACCATGATGTCAGCTGAATCCCGTCTCCCAGGGCCGCGCGCCGCAGGGCCGCACCCGCGGGCGCAGTTTCGCCCATGATTTCCGTCCCGGTCCAGGCGCTGCACCAGCGCCGCTACACCCGGCTGCACGGATCGAGCGACGCCCTCGCGCTCGCGCGCCTCGCGCGCGAAGCGAAACCCCTGATCGTATTTTGCGCCTCGGCGCTCGATGCACAGCGCCTGTGCGAGGAAATCCCTTATTTCGAGCCCGGATTGGCGGTGAACCTGTTGCCCGACTGGGAGACGCTGCCCTACGACAGTTTCTCGCCGCACCATGACCTGATTTCGGAGCGCCTGGCGACGCTGTACGCGATCACCCGCGGCATTTGCGACGTGACGCTGATTCCGGCCAGCACTGCACTCTACCGCCTGGCCCCCCCGTCCTATCTCGCCGCCTACACGTTCTTCCTCAAGCAGGAAGAGAAATTCAACCTGCCGCAACTGCGCGCGCAGTTGACGCTGGCCGGCTACAGCCACGTGACCCAGGTGGTCGCGCCGGGCGAGTATTGCGTGCGCGGCGGACTGATCGATCTGTTCCCCATGGGCAGCGCCGTGCCCTACCGCATCGACCTGCTCGACGAGGAGATCGAATCCATCCGCACCTTCGACGTCGATACGCAGCGCACCATCTATCGGGTGAAAGAAGTACGCTTGCTTCCGGCGCGCGAGTTTCCGCTGGACGAAGCCGGCAGGACGCGCTTTCGCGCGCGCTTCCGCGAAACCTTCGAGGGCGATCCGTCGCGCAGCAATATCTACAAGGACGTGAGCAACGGCATCGCACCAGCCGGGGTCGAATACTACCTGCCGCTGTTCTTCGAGCAGACCGCCACGATATTCGATTATCTGCCGCGGGAGGCCACGCTGTGCCTTCACCGCGACGTCGCCGCGACCATCGATGCGTTTTGGAAGGACACGCAGTCGCGCTATCAACTGCTGCGCGGCGACCGCTCGCAGCCGCTGCTGTCGCCGGTAGATATGTTCCTCCCGGCCGAGGAATTCTTCGTCGCAGCGAGGAATTTCGCGCGCGTCGACATCACCGCCCCGCAGGAAGCCGGCGCGGCGGCGGAAGGCGCAATCGTCGCCGCCGGACTGCCGCCGCTCGCAGTGGAGCGCCGCGCCGCGGATCCGCTCACCCGGTTGAAGCAGTTCCTCGCGAGCACCTCCGCGCGCGTGCTGCTGCTCGCAGAATCGCCGGGCCGGCGCGAAACCATGAGCCAGTACCTGGCCGAATACGGGCTTCAACCCGCGCCCTGCGCGAGCTTCGCCGAGTTTTGCGCGGGCAGCGCACCCTGCATGCTCGGCACCGCGCCGCTGTTCACCGGTTTTGCGCTGCCCGCCGAGCGCATTTGCATTGTTACCGAGGCCGAACTCTATGCCGGCACGGTGCGCGCAAGCAAACGCGCCGAGGTCCGCCCGACTTCGGTCGAGGGCATGGTGCGCGACCTGTCGGAGCTGCGCATCGGCGACCCGGTGGTGCATGCGCAGCACGGCATCGGCCGCTATCTCGGCCTGATCAATCTCGACTTCGGGGAAGGCAACACCGAATTTCTGCACCTGGAATATGCCGGCCGGGACAAGCTGTACGTGCCGGTGGCGCAGTTGCATTTGATCAGCCGCTACAGCGGCGTGGCGCCCGAACAAGCGCCGCTGCACAAGCTCGGCAGCGGCGACTGGGACCGCGCCAAGCGCAAGGCGGCACTGCAGATCCGCGACACCGCGGCCGAGTTGCTCAATCTCTACGCCCGGCGCGCCGCGCGCCAGGGGCATCGGTTCGAGGTCAAGCAGCACGATCTGGACGCGTTTGCCGAGGGCTTCGGTTTCGAGGAGACCACCGACCAGGCGGCCGCGATCCGCGCGGTGGTCGAAGACATGCGCTCGGGCAAGCCCATGGATCGCCTGATCTGCGGCGACGTCGGTTTCGGCAAGACCGAAGTGGCCCTGCGCGCTGCGTTCGTCGCAGTCTGCGGCGGCAAGCAGGTCGCCATCCTCACCCCGACCACCCTG
>JADGRR010000489.1 GCA_017880745.1 Burkholderiales bacterium | reverse complement strand
CCATGATGGGCGAGGCCAGCCAGGCCAATGCCGAGCTGCAGTCCCTGGAAGCAAATCTGCTCCAGATCCAGGCGAAGCTGCAGGATTTCCTGCTGGTGATACCCAACTTGCCGCACGCAAGCGTTCCGTTGGGCCAGTCGGCGGAACACAACGCCGAGGTGCGCCGCCACGGCACGCCGCGGCAGTTCGATTTTCCGGTGAAAGACCATGTCGACGTCGGCGAGCGGCTGGGGATGCTCGATTTCGCCACCGCCACCAAGATCAGCGGCGCGCGCTTTTCGCTTATGACCGGGCCGCTCGCGCGCCTGCACCGCGCCCTTGCCCAGTTCATGCTCGACGTGCATACGCATGAGCATGGCTATACCGAGGTTTATGTGCCTTACCTCGTGAACGCCGCGAGCATGCGCGGGACCGGGCAATTGCCGAAGTTCGAGGAGGACTTGTTCGCCGTGCCGCGCGGCGACGAAGGCAAGTTCTATCTGATCCCGACCGCGGAGGTGCCGGTGACGAACATCGTGCGCGACGAGATCGTGCCGCTGGAGCTGCTGCCGCTCAAATTCGTCTGCCATACACCGTGCTTCAGGAGCGAGGCCGGCTCCTACGGCAAGGACACGCGCGGCATGATACGCCAGCACCAGTTCGACAAGGTCGAGTTGGTGCAGATCATCCAGCCGGAGAATTCCTACGCTGGCCTGGAAGAGTTGACCGGCCATGCAGAGACGATCCTGCAAAAGCTGGAATTGCCTTACCGCGTGATGGCGCTGTGCGCCGGCGACATGGGTTTTTCCGCCGCCAAGACCTACGACATCGAGGTGTGGCTGCCGGGGCAGAGCACCTACCGCGAGATTTCCTCCTGCAGCAATTTCGAGGCTTTTCAGGCGCGGCGCATGCAGGCGCGCTTTCGCAACGAGAAGGGCAAACCGGAGTTGGTGCATACCGTGAACGGCTCCGGGCTGGCGGTGGGGCGCACCCTGGTCGCTGTCCTGGAGAACTATCAAAACGGCGACGGCAGTGTGTCGGTTCCTGCGGCGCTGCAGGCTCACATGGGCGGGCTGGATCGCATCGAACGCGTCAAGTGAACTTCTGTCCGCTCAGACACTGGGCTTACTGGTAAAATACGCCCCGAAGGTCTCGATCCCTCTCGAGGGGAAAGTCCCCACCTCTTCGGGTGGTCCCGACCTTCGGTCTCCCACCTTGGGGGACGCGGCCCGGAAAGGTGGCTGAGTGGTCGAAAGCGCCGGACTCGAAATCCGGTGTACGGTTCTCCGTACCGTGGGTTCGAATCCCACCCTTTCCGCCAAATCAAGAAAGCGACCGACGGTCGCTTTTTTGATTTGGCTCCGGCCGCGCTTCGGCTATTCTTGCCTCATGCTCCCATCAGCCGCCACTGCAGGGCTCATCCGATCGCTCGCTGGCGAGCGCGTATTGTTCTGGTGCGTACTGGCTTCGATTGCGCTGCATGCGCTGGTGTTGCTCGGCCTCTCTTGGGGGAGCGCCGCGGCGCCGCGGGCCAAGACGCTATTGATGCTGACGGCGAAACTGGCGCCTTTCGCTTCTGCGCCGCGCGCACCCCTGCAGCCGCCACCGCCCAAAGTTGTACCGCCTCCCTCGCCCAACGCGGCTTCCGCGCCGCGTCCGGCTTTGACCAAGCCTGCAGCTACGCCGCTACCGGCGCCGCAGAGGGCAGCCCCTGCCGAAGCGGTCAAGGCTCCGCGGCCTGAGGCCGCACCGGCGGCAACCAGCGCAGCGGCTTCACCGGCGCCGGTCGCGCCTCCAGTGCAGTCTAGGCCCGCGCAACAGGCACCTGACGGCATCCCCGCGACCGATGCGGCAGGCAAGTCCGGTAACGAGGCGGACGCAGGAACCTTGGACCAATTCCGGATGGCCCTGATCGTTGCCACCAGGCGCTACAAGCATTATCCGGCGATTGCGATGGAGAAGGGCTGGCAGGGCAAGGTGGAAGTGCATTTGGTGATCGGCGCCAACGGCATGATCGCCAGCGCTTCGATCAAGACCGGCAGCGGCCACGACATTCTGGATAACCAGGCGCTGGACATGCTGAAGAAGGGCAAGACTACGGTGCCGATCCCGCCCAGCCTGCGCGGCCACGAATTCAGTATCGATGTCCCGGTGATTTTCAACCTGGAGAATTCGAGTTCCTGAAAATCTGCGGCAAAAAGGCACCAAGGCTGGAAAGGAAGCGGTGCCACCTCTTCCGTGGGCACCCTGTCATATTCCCCGGAGCGGAAAGCTGTTGCGGTCATTCTGCAACCGCTCCGAAGCAGGTTGGCTCAGTTGGAGGTTTGCGGCGTCGTGCGCGAAACGAGAGCGGCGTTGGCGCTCGAGGAGGCGCGCTTGGCGCCATTGACGATTTTCATCAGCGTCATGATCCCGCCCAGCGCGACCAGATAGAACAGCACCTGGATTCCATAGGGTCGGGCGGTGTAGCCGATCAGGGTATGCAGCACCCTGCCGACGACTCCGTCGTTCGAGACCAGCGCTGTCGTATCCCACACTTGTTCGCCCAAGGCCGGCAGGATGTCGGCCTGCACCAGGAACGCCGCGCCCTGCGACGCCATCCCGGCGGCGAGCAGCAGGATCATCCAGCCGGTCACCGTGAACAGGCGGGAGGTCGGAATGCGCAACAGTCCGAGGTACAGCGCTGCGCCGACGGCGACACCGGCGCCGACGCCGGTAAACGCGCCCGTCAGCATGCCGCTTGCTTCGCCCGATCCCGACGCGGCCACGCCGTACAGGAACAGCACCAGTTCCGAGCCTTCGCGCAATACCGCTATGCCCACCACCGCGGCAAGAACATACATTGGCCTCGCGCCGCCGCGCACGGCCGCGCCGACGCTCTTCAGACTGCTTGCGAGTTCGCGTCCGTGCTGACTCATCCAGACGTTGTGCCAGCCCAGCATGATCACGGCGACGAACAACACCGTCGCATTGAATATCTCCTGTCCCACGCCTGAAGCGGCCGCAGCGATGACGTCGGCGAAAAAAGCAACGGCGGTCGCGCCGAGCACGCCGCCGAGCACGCCGCCGCTCACCCACAGACCGCGCCGGATCACTCCGCGCGTCGCTGCAAGCACGATACTCACCACCAAAGCGGCTTCGAGCACTTCGCGAAAAACGATGATGGCGGTGGCGAGCATGTGGGCGGCCTA
>JADGRR010000488.1 GCA_017880745.1 Burkholderiales bacterium | reverse complement strand
TCAGGGCGCTGCAGCAGGGGCGAGCGTCGACGCGCCGCGTCCACAGCGTCTATTACGACACCCCCGAGCGCGCCTTGCTGCGCGCCGGGCTGGCGCTGCGCCTGCGCTCGGACGGCACACGCTGGCTACAGACCCTAAAAACGGAAGGCCAGGCCGCGGCGGGGCTGCACGTGCGCGAGGAATGGGAATGGCCCCTGCCGGGCGAGGCGCTCGACTTCGGTCTGCTCGCGACGACGCCGGAGGCGAAGCTGTTTCGCGCCCCCCGCCTGCGCGCGGCGCTGGCGCCGGTTTTCAGGACCGAATTCGAGCGTACCAGCCTGCGCCTCGGCTTTGCCGACGGCAGCCTGGCCGAACT
Source organism: Burkholderiales bacterium (assembly GCA_017880745.1). Lineage (GTDB taxonomy): Bacteria > Pseudomonadota > Gammaproteobacteria > Burkholderiales > SG8-39 > 2-12-FULL-64-23. The sequence continues at coordinate 2,815 of JADGRR010000488.1, read as the reverse complement.
CTGTCTTGATCGCGGCGAGATACGCAGCGGCCGGCGCGCGAGTGCGATCAGCGAAGCGGAAATAGAGCTGCTCGCCGGCAGCCCCGTACGCCTGTATGAGCTCGCGCTCGATTTGGCTGAACGCGTGCCGCTGCGGCTGGGGCAGGCGAGCAAGGCCGAACGCGGCTATGCGCTTGCGCGCAAGGAGCCGGTGCGGCCGGTCAGGGCGGCGCCGCTCGAACTGGACGAACAGGGTAGCGTGGCCGCGGCCTTCACCACCGTCGTGCGCAGCTGCATGGCGCATTTGCAGAGGAACGAGGCCGGTTTTCTGGCAGGCAGGGATCCGGAGTATCTGCATCAGGTGCGCGTCGCATTGCGGCGCTTGCGTGCCTGTTTCAGCTTGTTCAAAGCGGTAATCCCGCAGCCCGCGTTCGCCCCGGTCATGGAGCAGTTGCGCCAGCAGGGCGCGGCACTGGGGGCGGCACGCGACTGGGACGTGTTCGTGCACGAGATGCTGCGCGCGCTGCGGGCGCAGCGTGCCGACGAAGCCGCCGTGGTGGCGTTCGAACGGCGCTGCGCCAGATTGCGCCGCGAACACCTGCGCGCCGCGCAGGTCGTCGTGGCCTCGGCGGCCTGGCAGCGCTTGTGGCTCGAGCTCGGGCGGCTGCTGGCCGACGGCGCCTGGATGCACCAGCATGCGACGCTCGCCCTGCCGGTGGATGGCTTCGCCGCGAGCGTGCTGCAGCAGCGCGCGGCCACACTGAAAAAGCGCGGCAAGCGCCTGCAGGAACTCGATGCGGCCGGGCGCCACCGCTTGCGCATCGCCGCCAAGAAGCTGCGCTATGCGGCGGAATTCTTCGCCGCCCTGTTCGCGAAAAGACGCGTGCGGCCATATATCCAGTCGCTTGCGGGGATGCAGGAGGTGCTCGGCAGCCTCAACGATGCGGCGACATTGCTGCGCTTGCTGCCTGAAGCGTCCGCGGGCGCGCGCATGCCCAATGCGCGCGTCGATGGCATGATTCTGGGCTGGAGCGCGGCCAGCACGCATCTGCAACTCGGCGCGCTCGGAGGGGTATGGGATCATTGGCAGCGACAGAAGCCATTCTGGAAGTCACCACAGGTAAATTCCAAAAGGGGGTAGTCATGTTTGAATCCGCAGAGCTTGGCCACAAGATCACGAAGCAGACCTATGCCAGGCAGGAGCCCAAGCTGCGCGAGGCGCTGCTGAATGCACAATTCGACCTCGCGCAGGCGCGCAAATTTCCGGTGCTGATCCTGATCGGCGGGGTGGACGGGGCCGGCAAGGGCGAAACCGTCAACCTGCTCAACGAATGGATGGACCCGCGCCACATCCAGACGCGCGCCTTCGGCGACCCCTCGGACGAGGAATCGGAGCGTCCGCGGATGTGGCGCTTCTGGCGCGAACTGCCGCCCAAGGGCAAGATCGGCATCATGTTCGGCTCCTGGTACACGGCGCCGATCGTAAGCCGGGTGCTCGGACAGACGGACGATGCGAGTCTGAAGGACAGCCTGGAGGAGATCGTGCGGTTCGAGAAAATGCTCTGCGACGAGGGCGTGCTGCTGCTGAAGTTCTGGTTTCACCTCTCCAAGAGACAGCAGAAGACGCGCATGCAGGAGCTGGAGAAGGACCCGCTTACCCGCTGGCGCGTCACCAAGTTCGACTGGGACCGATTCAAGGTGTACGACGTTTTCCGCCAAATCTCCGAGCGCGCGCTGCGCGAGACCAGCAGCGCCAATGCGACCTGGACGGTGGTCGAGGGTGCGGATGCGCGCTATCGCAGCCTCACCGTCGGCAAGCTGCTGCTCGAGGCGCTGAAAAAGCGGCTGGAAAAAAGCAACTACAAGGAACGCCGGGTGCAGGCGCCGCCGCTGCCGGAAATGGACAACCTCGGGCTGCTGCGCGATCTCGACATGACGCAGAAGGTGGCCAAGGAAAAGTACGAAACGCAGCTGGAGAAATGGCAGGGCCGGCTGAATCTGCTGTCGCGCGACAAGAAGTATTTCAAGAAGCACTCGCTGATCCTGTTGTTCGAGGGCTCGGACGCGGCGGGCAAGGGCGGGGCGGTCCGGCGCATCACCGGCGCCATCGACGCCCGCCATTTCCAGGTCGTGCCAGTGGCGGCGCCGACCGAGGAGGAGCGCGCGCAGCCCTATTTGTGGCGCTTCTGGCGCCATGCTCCGCGGCGCGGGCGCATCACCATTTTCGACCGGTCCTGGTACGGGCGCGTGCTGGTGGAGCGCGTCGAAGCCTTCTGCGGTGTCGCCGACTGGATGCGCGCCTACAGCGAGATCAACGATTTCGAGGAGCAGCTGGCGCGCGGCGGCGCGATCGTGTGCAAGTTCTGGCTGCAGATCACCGCGGAGGAACAGCTCAGGCGCTTCACCCTGCGCCAGAAGACCAGCTTCAAGCGCTTCAAGATCACCGAGGAGGACTGGCGCAACCGCAAAAAATGGGGCGAATACGAGCAGGCGGTGTGCGACATGATCGACCGCACCAGCACCGACATCGCGCCGTGGACCGTGGTCGAGGCCGAAGACAAATATTTTGCGCGCATCAAGATACTCAGGACCATCGTCGAGCGGATGCAGGCCGCGCTCTGATGCCCGGCTGTGACGAGGCACCGCGGTGGCACTGGCAGGGTATCGGACTGCAACCGGGTTGCTGGCGCCATAGCGGCCGGCGACCAGAACTCAAGGAGAAGAATATGAGAGCAGCAGCAGGTTTGGGGTTGTGCGTGGTGTTGCTGGCGTCGTACGGTATGGCGCAGGCGGAGGACGCAGCCGCTACTTATGTCACGCGGAACCTCACGCCGGA
>JADGRR010000487.1 GCA_017880745.1 Burkholderiales bacterium | reverse complement strand
AAGAAATAGGCGCTACGTGCGTGGACGTATAGTGGCCAGAAAGTCCTTCCATGACCAGGCGATTGAATCGCATCTGCTTGTTGGCCTTATTGGCCGCGGCGGCGCGGTAACGTTCGGCTGTTTTTTCTTTACATCGGTTCAGGAGCAATCACTATGAGGCAAATCGCGATTTCAGTTCTGCTCGGGTTCCTCGCGCTTCCGGCTTTCTTCTTCGGTGCCGAGCTTTTTGATGTGAACGGGCAGCCGACTCCCCTCACGGGGATCGTGAGCGGGTGTACCGCCGTGGCGTTATGCTTGGCGGTCTGCCAATTTCTGGTCGCGGGGAGCAGCGGCGGTGAGGCGGCCGCTGGCGCCGCAGCGACGGGGATGTTTACGGCTGGGCAACGTCCTCGCGAAATCAGCGTCCTGCTGCCCGGCTGGTCTCTGCCGCTCGCCATGCTCGCGCCGGTTGTCGGCATATGCTGCCTGATGTTGCTGCTGGACCCAAAGCCGGGTGAAAGGACTGCGCCCGCATTCTTGTCGGCAGGCATCATCGGAGTCCTTGCCGGGGCGGCGCTCGCGAAGTCTACCGTGAAACGCGGTCACGCGGGGATGAGCCGCGAGCGGGCATGGCGCATCCTACGGCCGGTGGGCGCCGGAATGTTCGGCGCAGTGGCCGTGATTCTCGTTGCGGTGGTGGCGCCGCCGGTCGCCGCGCGGCACGATTTCCCGCGGTCGGCAGCCACCGGCTTGATGGTCGTCGCGTTATTCCAGTTGGCGCTTGCCGCAGCCTTCCTGCTGAAGCGCACGCCCGGGGCGATGTTAACGGCTGCGGCGGGGGCTGCTGGTTTTGTGTTGGGCGGCCTCCTGGCGGTAATCGGAGGAGCTTATATCTCGAATGGCCTGGTAATGCGGGTTCCGGCCGCGCTTTTCCTATGTGCGGCGCTGGACCTCTGCGCGTGCGGCTCGTGTGTGATGGCTACCTGGCGCGCAAGGGGCTTCCGTGACGAGAGGCGCCCATAAAATCGTTATCAAATGCCTCGTTCGCCTGGCTTCATCCGGTCGATCTCGCGCGCTCTCTGAGATGCCGGCGCACGCAGCTCGAGGGCTAGCCCGCGGAGATCGCATCGTCCGGCTCTGCATCGCCAGCAGCTGGTGAGCATTCGTGGACACGCGGGCAATCATGAAATAGTCTCGAATCATCGCTCTTCGTCCCCCGCTCGACTCTCCGGCAGCATGTCGTAATACGTTGCGGGCCGGCTCCGCTGGACGATGGTATCGGCTGCGTACGCGATTCGAAGCAGTAGCCCCTCTTCCCAAGGGCGACAGATCAACTGTAGCCCTATTGGTAGCCCGCGGCTGTCGTAGCCGGCAGGGACGCTGATTGCAGGAAGGCCCGTGAAGTTTGCCACAGCGGCGAACCGCATGGTTCGCATCGTCTGGTCGACGTCGGACTCGCCGTCGGGCAGTGATCGCTCCTCTATCCTTGGCGCTGTTAAGGCCGTGGCAGGCGTGACGATCGCGGAAACCTTGTCCAACGCCGAAAGAAAGTTGCGCAAGGCGCGAGTCCGAACGCGCTGCGCTATAACATAGTCGCTCGGCCTGGTGTTCCGGACGATCGCCAGCATCTCGCGCGTGGTCCAACCGAAATCGCAATGGTGCTCCGCTTCGTGAATTGACATGCTGGCTGCCATTTCGGTCAGTATCGTCAGGCCGAAAGCAACGGATGTCATGTTCAGGTCGGGGATAACGATCTCGACGATCTCGGCACCCAACCGGACGAGAGCCTCCACTAAGCGCTCGCAAGTAGCGACAACCTCGGCGTCGGCGTCGTTGAACCAGTCTCGGTAGACTCCCAAGCGAATGCCACGCAAAGCTCCGTCGTAGCGTTCGAAACTGACGGGAGGCTGCCCTAGTGTGTTCGGGTCTGCGGCATCACGGCCCGCCATGGCCGCATAGAGCAGAGCAGCATCATGCACGGTCGCACCAATTGGTCCTACATGCGCGACACTCCAGCACAACGGTGCGGCTCCGAACTCGCTCATGCGACCGTACGTCGGCTTCAGTCCCACTACACCGCAGAAGGAAGCGGGAATCCTAATCGAGCCGCCGCCATCGGCGCCAACCGCGCCTGGACAAAGCCCCGCAGCCACCGCTGCCGCGGAGCCGCTTGAGCTACCGCCCGAATTGTGTGCCAGATTGTACGGATTGCGCACAGTTCCGAAATGAGGATTGATACCTGATGGCAGAATACCGATTTCATGCATATTGGTCTTGCCGACGAGCAATGCACCGGCATCCCGTAATCGTTGCACTACTGTCGCGTCCTGGCGTGCGACAACATTGCCCAGAAATCGTGTCCCGACAGTAGTCGGATACGGCTTCATGTCCAGCTCATCCTTCACGGCGACAGGAACACCATCTAGAAGCCCGAGAGCCTTACCTGCGCGGTGTCGCGCTGTGGAAGCACGCGCCTGCAACAGTATGTCTTCACGATTACAAGCAATAAAAGCGCGCAGCGGTGGTAGGTTCTGGTCACTGGCGGCAACGGCATGAAGAAACCGCTCAGCCACGCCCTCCGGGGTTGCCAAACCTTGCGTAAAGGCGTCCGCATAGTCGCGGATCGTGCGGATAGGGTGTCTTCGGACGGGAGTAACAGGCAGTACATCGGTTCCTGTGCCAGAGCCTCGATGGTCGTGCGACAGCGAAGGGGTTGGTGCTTCATCAATTGCGGCAGTGCGGAGCTTGGAAACTCCGAGGCTGTGAATCAACGAGGGCGCAAGCAGCGCCGCTGTCAGGGGATTTTCCAGTAACCTCACGAAGGCGCGGAGGGTTCGGCCATGTAGTCGTGGTGCTCTAATCGGCTCGTGAACATACTCCATCCCCGACTCGCCTCCTGGCTGATTGATTGTCAGCCTGATACCTGCGGTGGACTCAAGCGCGGCATCTCACGCAATTTTATACCCGGCGTTCACCGGATGGGAGAATGCGACCTTGCAGTTCACTGTGTTGCCGACTCGTCGAAGTGCCCCGCAATCTGGCCACCGCTGGATTCCGCTGCGTGTGGTCGCACCTACGTTTACCTACAGGTGTGCGGGGGGAGTGCCCGCATGATCGTGGCGGTGAAACCGCCTTGTCGTACAGTGGCCCCACGCGGGACAAGTGTGGGAGTCGGCCGGATCACCCGCCGAA
>JADGRR010000486.1 GCA_017880745.1 Burkholderiales bacterium | reverse complement strand
GGCTCATAGTAGGGGTTGGGCAGGCAGCGCACGTCGAACACGAAATCGGCATCCAGCGGTATTCCCTGCTTGAAGCCGAAAGACTCGAACAGCAGCGTCAGGCGCGAGCGGTCGACTTCGACCAGATTCTTGATCCAGCTGCGCAAGGTATTGGGCGAGAGCTCGCTGGTGTCGATGTGGTGACCGTATTCGCCGATGTTGCCGAGCAGTTCGCGCTCGCGCGCGATGCTTTCGGCCACGGTAAGCCCGCCCTTGCTCAAGGGATGGAGCCGCCGCGTTTCGGAAAACCGTTTGATCAGAGTTTCGTCCTTGGCCTCCAGGAACAGCAGTCTCACGTCCACGCCGTCTTGCTTGAGCGCCGCCACGGTCTGCGGCAACTGGCGCACCGACGTGCCGCTGCGCGCATCCATGCTCAGCGCGACGTGCTCATGGCCGGTGCCGGCGAGCGACTCGAGCAGCGGCATCACCAGGGTGACGGGGAGATTGTCCACGCAGTAATAGCCGCTGTCTTCCAGGACATTGAGCGCGACGCTCTTGCCGGAGCCGGAAAGACCGCTGATCAATACCAGTTGCATGACGTCAGGATATCACCCGGATGCGGAAAACAAAAAGGGCGCAAGCGATGCTTGCGCTGCCGGACCGCGAACGCAATCCAGTGAATCAGCTGACGTCGCGTTTCATCTCGCCTTGCTGCCGGGCGATGAGTTCCTGGGTGCTGTCGATGCCGCGGAGCTGCAGAATGTAATTGCGTACTGCCGCCTCGAGCAGCACCGCCAGGTTGCGCCCGGCGGCCACCGGGATGATGATCTTGCGGATGGACATGCCGAGGATGTCCTCGGTCAGTTCGTGCAGCGGCAGCCGTTCGGTCGGCGCGGTTCCCGCCGGGCCCGATTTTTCCAGGTGCACAATCAGCTTGAGGTTCATTTTCGGGCGCACCGCGGTCTGGCCGAAAATGGTGCGGATATTGAGCACGCCCAGGCCCCGCACCTCGAGGAAATCTCTGAGCAGGGGTGGACAGCGTCCTTCCAGCGTCTTCGCGGCGATGCGCGAGATTTCGACCACGTCGTCGGCCACCAGGCCGTGGCCGCGGCTGATCAGCTCGAGCGCAAGTTCGCTCTTGCCTACGCCCGATTCGCCGGTGATCAGCACGCCCAGCCCGAGCACGTCCATGAGCACGCCGTGCATGGAGGTCGAATCCGCGAGGATCTTGGCAAGGTATCGGCGCAGGGTGTCGATGACGGCGTCTGCGGCAGAGGCGGTCGCGAGCACCGGCACGCTCCTCGCGTTCGCCGCCTGCAGCAGCGCCGCCGGCCCGATGGCGCCGTCGGTAAGGATGATGGCCGCCGGTTCGGCCGCAAACAGATTGGCGATGACCTGGTCCGCGCCGGCGCCGCTATAGCGGTCGATGTAGGCAAGCTCGCGCCGGCCCAGCACCTGGATGCGGTTGGGGTGAATCAGGTTGAGATAGCCTACCAGCGCTGCAGCATCGGCGCTGTCGCGGCGCACCGGCACCGCGTCGCCGCCGTGGCTTCCGACCCAGCCTAGGCCCAATTTCGCGGCATTGTCTTCATACAGCCGCGCTATGCTGGTTTGTAACATCGGGTTGCCAGGAGCTGATGAGCTGGTGCAGGCCGCCCGCATCTTGCGTCTGGGTCAGCTGCTCGCGCAGCTCCCGGTCGGAGAACATCTGGGCCAGTTCGGACAGGATTTGCAGGTGCTGCTCGGTAGCTTGCTCCGGTACCAGCAGGATGAACAGCAGGTTGACCGGTTTGCCGTCGGGGGCGTCAAAAGGCACCGGGGCGGCCAAGCGCACGAACGCCGCCACGGCCTCGCGCAAACCCTTGATGCGGCCGTGGGGAATGGCCACCCCCTGGCCCAGTCCGGTCGAGCCCAGGCGCTCGCGTGCGAACAGGCTGTCGAACACCAGGCTGCGCGCGACCCCCTGGTTGTTTTCGAAAATCAGACCGGCCTGCTCGAACATGCGCTTCTTGCTGCTGACGTCGAGGTCGAGGACGATGTTCGAGGGCGGTAATAGCTTTGAAATGAGATTCATCGAGATAGGGAGGTGGGCGGCAGATATCGGCACCCCGGGATTGGACGGACGGTGCCGGAGATGACGGCATTTTACCGCAAATCGGATGTCCGGGTCATTCCTCCGCCGGCTGGCGCTTGAGTGCGTCGTGGGGGTGCGCGAAGGCCTTGTCCTTGTGCTTGATGATCTGGCGATCCAGCTTGTCCATCATCAGATCGATCGCCGCGTACAGGTCCTCGTCGTCGCTCTCGACGTGTATGTCTTTGCCGCGCATGTGCACGCTGATCTCGGCCTTCTGCCTCAGTTTTTGCACGGACAGGGTGACATTTACGTCGATGACCTGGTCGAAATGGCGTTTAATCCGCCCGAGCTTGGACACGACGTAATCGCGGATGGCCTGGGTGACTTCGACATGATGACCACTGACCTGGACGTTCATCTTCGACTCCTTTCAAAGTTACAACGACTTGCGCAGGCTGACTGGCGGGATATGCAGCGATTCCCGGTACTTGGCGATGGTGCGGCGCGCCACTACGATGCCTTGCTCACTGAGAATCTGCGCTATCTTGCTGTCCGAAAGCGGCCTCTTGCAGTCCTCTGCGCCGACCAACTGCTTCAGCAGGGCGCGGATCGCGGTGGCCGAACAGGCGCCGCCCGTTTCAGTGGCGACGTGGCTGCCGAAGAAGTATTTCAGCTCCAGAATCCCGCGCGGCGTGGACATGAATTTCTGCGTGGTGACGCGCGATACCGTGGACTCGTGCAGGCCGAGGGTTTCGGCGATTTCGCGCAGCACCAGAGGGCGCATCGCCACTTCGCCGTGGTCGAAGAAATGGCGTTGCCGCTCCACGATGGCCTGCGCCACGCGCAGTATGGTCTCGAAGCGCTGCTGCACGTTCTTGATCAGCCAGCGCGCCTCCTGCAGCTGAGCGGACAGCGGGCCGCCGGATACGAGTTGCTTGTTCTGCAGTATCTGCGCGTACATGCTGTTGATGCGCAGCTTGGGCATGGCATCGGGGTTGAGAGCGGCGACCCAGGCGTTTTTCACTTTCTTCACGATGACGTCGGGCACGATATAGCGCGTTTCGGTCGCCGAATAGGCGGCGCCGGGGTGGGGGTTCAGGCTCTGGATCAGGTGCTGCGCCGCGCGCAGG
>JADGRR010000485.1 GCA_017880745.1 Burkholderiales bacterium | reverse complement strand
TTATATTGATTTCTCTTGGTTAAAGAGGTAACATTAGGAGTCGAACGGGGAGGTGGGGAGCATGCCAGCCACGACGACCAAGAAGTTCACTCCTGAGATCGACGCCCAGCTCTACGATGAGTTCGTGGCGGTGGCCGAGCGGAATGGGCAAACGAAGCGGCATGTTCTCGAACAGGCACTCCGGTTCTATCTGCACAATGTGGTTCCGTCCCAGCACCTGGTCCGTCCCGAGGTGATGGATGCCTTCGAGCAATCGGTGGCTCGCAACCGCGACCTGTTGCAGCGACTCGCCAAGTAAATGGCAGATTACCTTACGGTGGCGGAAGTCTACCGAATGCAGTACCGGTTAATTGAGATGTTCGGCGGTCTCCATGGTGTCCGCGACAAGGGCGCGGTTGAGGCCGCCGTTTTTCGTCCGCAAACCGGCTATTACAACTCCATCGAAGAAGAAGCGGCCGCGCTGATGGAGTCGCTCGGCAACAACCACGGATTCCTTGACGGCAATAAGCGCATCGCTTTCACCGCCGCCGATGTTTTCCTGCGGCGCAACGGCTTCTACCTCGAGGTCGAAGGCCTGGACGGATATGCGTTCATCTATGGCTCGATGGACCGGCACGAATTCCGATTTACCCAAATCCTCGACTGGATTCGGCAGCACATTAGGCCCGTCGTTTAGCACTAGTACCGTGACCGCGTGATTTGTACTGTTTCACCACTGAGAGTAGCGCCGCCGTCCCGGCGGCTGTTCGGCGGGCGTCCTCGCCGGCCGGGCCGAGGGCGAGACGCCCTCGGGACAGCCGGCAAGATGCCGGCGCTACTCGTTTTTCATGTTGAAATCATCGGCGGTCACGGTACTAGCAGGCTGCGGAAAAACTAGTCGAGGGCGCAAAAAGCACACCTCGGGCGCTAAAGCGCGAGCGGATCTAAACGACTTAGCGGCACGACTGAAGTCGTGCCCTTCCCAAGACTCGATTGAACCTGAGTTTTTCCGCAGCCTGCTAGGGAAATCCCAGAGTTCTGAGAGTCTGCAGCCTTTCGCGGACAGGAGTGTCCGCGCCACAGTAAAATAGGATTTGGTACCTAACTATGAAAAATTCCTCGATGTCCCGCCCGCTCTATGAAGTTGATCCGCAGATTGCGAACGCTATCGACAACGAAGTTCGCCGCCAGCACGAAGGGCTGGAGCTGATCGCTTCGGAAAACTTTGTCAGCGAGGCTGTGCTTGAGGCTGCCGGGTCCGTGTTCACCAACAAGTATGCGGAAGGGTATCCCGGCAAGCGGTATTACGGCGGGTGCGAGTTTACCGACGTGGTGGAGAGTCTAGCGCGGGAGCGTGCCAAACAACTTTTTGGCGCGGAACATGCGAACGTGCAGCCACACTCGGGATCGCAGGCCAATCAGGCCGCTTACGCGGCGGTGCTGCAGCCCGGCGACACAATTCTTGGGTTGAATCTTGCTCATGGCGGGCACCTCACGCATGGACATCCTCTGAATTTCTCGGGCAAGACCTACAAGATAATTCCGTACGGCGTGACCAAGGAAACGGAGACGATCGATTACGACGATCTGGAGAAAATTGCCACGGCGGAGCGTCCGAAGCTGATTATTGGCGGCGGCAGCGCTTATCCGCGGATCATCGATTTCGCCCGCATGCGTCAGATTGCGGACAAAGTTGGCGCACTCTATCTGGTGGATATGGCGCACTTCGCGGGACTGGTGGCGGGTGGAGCGCATCCTTCGCCGGTGCCGCACGCGCACATCGTGACTTCGACCACGCACAAGACGCTGCGCGGGCCGCGCGCGGGCATGATCCTGAGCAAGCAGGAATTTGCGGCGCCGATCGATAAGACCGTCTTCCCCGGAATGCAGGGAGGACCGCTGGTGCACATCATTGCGGCCAAGGCGGTGTGCTTCCTCGAGGCATCGCAACCGAGTTTCCGCGACTACGCGCGGCAGATCGTGGCGAATGCGAAGGTGATGGCCGAGACGCTGGCGGCCGATGGCTATCGCATCGTCTCCGGTGGAACGGACACGCACCTCATGCTGGTGGATGTGTTCGCAAAGGGCATGCTGGGGAGCGAAGCGGAGAAAGCTCTCGGTGAGGCGGGCATTACGGTTAACAAGAACGCGATTCCGTTTGATACGAATCCGCCGATGAAGCCGAGCGGCATTCGCATTGGCACGCCGGCGGTTACCACGCGCGGCATGAAAGAAGCGGAGATGCGGCAGATCTCGCACTGGATCGCGGAGGCGCTCAATCATCGGACGGACGCCGCGGTGCTGGGGAAAATCCGCAAGCAGGTGCTGGGGATGGCAGAAGAGTTTCCGCTGTATGCCGAGCGGCGGGCGCGGGCGGAAGTTAGAGCGTAGGCGGCGCTGAGATTCGATGCCCCGCTCCGCGTCGTCGGTTGTGCCTCATCAGGGTGGGTTGCAATACGAAAGAGAATCTTGAACCACAGGGGGCACAGAGGAGCACAGGGGAAAACTGTGAATTCCCTGTGTACCCTGTGCTCCCTGTGGTTAAATCCAAGCTGTGAAAGTAGCCATCGACATCCGTCGCATGACGGAATTCGGGGTTGGCACGTACATCCGGAACGTGGTCCGCACGCTTGCGCACCTGGACCGCGACAGCAAGTATTTCCTCATCGGATCGCTGGCGAAGGTGGCGGAATGTGGCGCGCTGCCGTCGAACTTCCACGCGGTGGCGCTAGACGGCGGCGATGACACGCTGAAAGGGAATCTTGATTTCCGGGCGATCGTGAAGCGCCTGGATTGCGACGTGGTTCACATTCCGCACCTGTTCTGGATCCCGCGCGGGCTCAGTTGTCCTTACGTTCTGACCGTGCACGACCTGTTGGAGCACATGTATGGATCGCGCAACGCTTCCAGCCTGCGGCGCAGCCTGCACTTTTATCTGACGCGGCGCGTGTTGCGCAAGGCGGCGCGGGTGATCGCGGTGTCACAATTCACCAAGAACGAAATCCAAAATCTACTGGCCATTCCGAATGCGCGCATCGAGGTGGTGTACAACGCGATTGACGAGCGTTTTCTGCACGGCCATGCCACCGAATCGGATCGCGAACTGATTGCCCAGCGTTATCAGGTGAACTATCCGTTCATTTTGTATGCGGGTGCGATTCGGCCCCACAAGAATGTGGTGCGCATCATCGAAGCGTTTTCGGCGCTGAAGAG
>JADGRR010000484.1 GCA_017880745.1 Burkholderiales bacterium | reverse complement strand
GAGGAGCTCGGGCGCCAAATGGGCGGGGCGGAGAAGATCAAGCGCCATCATGACGGCGGCAAGTTGACGGTGCGCGAGCGCGTCGCCGGCATACTCGACGCGGGCTCGTTCCACGAGATCGGCGCCATCACCGGCAAGGCGCGCTACGACCAGGCCGGCGAGCTCATCGACATGGTGCCGACCAACCTGGTCATGGGCCGCGGCAGGATCGACGGGCGGCCGGTGGTGATCACCGGCGACGATTTCACCGTGCGCGGCGGCGCCAACGACGGCGGCCTGAAGGCGAAGTTGGAGCGCGCCGAGATGATGGCCTACGAACTGCGCCTGCCGATGGTGCGCCTGGTCGACGGCACCGGCGGCGGCGGCTCGGTGAAGAATATCGAGCAGGACGGCAGGACCCAGATCCCCACGGTCGCGATCTGGGACCAGGTGGTGAAGAACATGTCGGTCGTGCCGGTGGTATCGCTCGCCCTGGGGTCGGTCGCGGGCCTGGGCTCGGCACGGGTGGCGGCTAGCCACTATTCGGTCATGGTGAAAGACACGTCGCAGTTGTTCGTCGCCGGTCCGCCCGTGGTGGCGCGGGTGGAGAAGAATTACGAAAAAAACGAGCTCGGCGGCAGCGCGATCCACACCCGCAATGGCGCCGTGGACGACGAGGCAGCGAGCGAAGCCGACGCCTTCGCGCGCGCGCGGCGCTTCCTGTCCTATCTTCCGAGTTCCGTCCATGAACTGCCGCCGCGGGCGGCGTGCGACGATGACCCGGGACGCAGCGACCCCTGGTTGATCGAAGCCGTACCCAAGGATCCGCGCAAGGTCTATAAAATGCGCAGTATCGTCGAGTCGCTCGTCGATCGCGGCTCGTTCTTCGAAATCGGCAAGCTGTGGGGGCGCTCGGTGATCACCGGCTTCGCGCGCCTCGACGGCTGGCCGGTCGCGCTCCTGGCGAGCGACCCGTATTTCTATGGCGGTGCGTGGACCGCCCAGGCGTCGGAGAAGGTCACGCGCTTTGTCGATCTGGCCGAGACCTTTCATCTGCCGGTGGTGCACCTGGTGGACATCCCGGGCTTTCTCATCGGTCTGGAGGCCGAGCGCACCGCCACCATACGCTACGGCGTGCGCGCCATGGCCGCGGTGTGTCAGGCGAGCGTCCCGTGGTGCTCGATCATCGTGCGCAAGGTCTTCGGCGTCGCCGGCGCCGCGCACCAGAATTCGGGGCGCTACAACCTGCGCTACGTCTGGCCCTCGGGCGAGTGGGGCTCGCTGCCGATCGCAGGCGGCCTGGAAGCCGCTTACAAGGCCGACATCGAGGCTGCAGCCGATCCGGCGGCAAGAATGGCCGAGATCGAGGCGCGCCTGAAAGCACTGACCTCGCCCTTTCGCAGCGCCGAGTCTTTCATCGTCGAGGAGATTATTGATCCGCGCGACACGCGGCGCCTCCTGTGCGAATTCGCCGATCTGGCGGCGCCGCTGCGCACGCCGGGCAGGACCGCCTTCGGTATCCGGCCTTGACTGCGAACGCAACAGGGCGGATCCATATAATGGGTCGCAGGCAGGGTCGTAAGTCGCGATGAGACCTGCGCGCTGCGCGCGCCAACCGTGTTTTCTGTACGGATGAAAGGCATATCCGTGCGGAAAACACGGTTATGGATAAAAGCAAAGGCGGTTTGGGTTTGGTTCTAATTCAAGATCGCCGATTGCGTGCGGACAGGTTCATCGTCCGTACGCAATCGGCGATCCGCGCGGACGGGCCGCCGTCCGCGCAAGTTCAGGCGATGGCGCTTGCCCCGCGCAACATTTCTTTCACATATGCTAAAATCTTTTCATGAATGTGAAAACAGCCGGCCGCACCCTCGACCTGTTCGAGGCCTTCGCGCGCGAAGGGAAACCGTTGTCGCTGTCGCAGCTCGCGCGGGCGATCGGCGCACCGGTGTCCTCCTGCTTCGGCATCGTGCGCACGCTGGAAGCGCGCGGCTATCTGTATGAGGTCAAAGCGAGAGGCGGCTTCTATCCGACCAAATTGCTGTTCGAGCATGCGCGCGTCATCGCCAGCCATGATCCGCTGGCCGAACGCTTCGTGCCGCTGTTGGAAAAACTGCGCGACCAGACCGGCGAAACCGTGCTGGTGAGCAAGCGCCTCGACCGGCAGGCGGTATACCTGGAAGTGCTCGAAAGCCCGCACAGCATCCGCTACAGCCCGAAGGTGGGCGAGTTCAGGCCGCTGCACGCGAGCGCGAGCGGCAAGGCGCTGCTGGGCAGCCTCGCGCCGTCGCTGCGCACTGAATTGCTCGCCGGCATGAAGCTGCCGCGCGTGACTTCCAGAACCATCACCTCGCGCACCGCCCTGGAAGCCGATCTGGAGCAGGGGCGCGCACGCGGCTGGTATGTGACGCGCGGTGAAACCGTGGCCGACCTGATGGCGGTGGCGGTGCCGGTGGCAGTGAATGGGGAAACCTACAGCGTCGCTCTGGCGGGGCCGATGAACCGCATGGACGGCGCATTGAAGCGTCAGGCGAAGCTGCTCACCGAGCTGCGGGCCACGCTGGAGCGGGAGTCATGAGCAGGGAGCAGGGGCCCCGCAACGCGGGGACGCGACCGACCGCGATCGGCTCCGGCCGCCGACAATGGCAACCTATGAGCCACGCTAAACCAGCGGAGGTGGCGGCGTGAGCTGGCTGCCATTGGAGGGCATCAAGGTTGCGGATTTCTCTGCGCTGATACCCGGACCTTTTGCAACGGCGATTCTGTCCGACCTCGGGGCCGACGTGATCAAGGTCGAACCTCCCGGGGGTGATTCGGGGCGAAGCCTGTTGCCCGCGGTGTTCCATGCGACCAACCGCAACAAACGCTCGATCGCGCTCGATCTGAAACACCCGGACGCGAAAGCGGTGATCGAGCGCCTTGCGCGCTGGACCGACATCGTAATCGAATCCAATCGCCCGGGTGTGACGGCGCGCCTGGGGATCGATTACGCCAGCCTGTCCGCGCTGAACCCGAGACTCATCTACTGCTCGCTTTCGGGTTTCGGCCAGAACGGTCCCTGGCGCAACAAGCCGGGGCACGATATCGGCTACGTCGGCGCGAGCGGCGGGCTGTCCTATCCGGGATCCTGGCTGGGGAAGCCGGCGCGCTCCAGCATTCCCATCGCCGACATGCAGGGCGGCAGCTTCGGCGCCATCGCCATCCTCGCCGCGCT
>JADGRR010000483.1 GCA_017880745.1 Burkholderiales bacterium | reverse complement strand
CGTCGTCCTCTTCGTCAAAAGGCAGGCGCGCCGCCTGGTCGAAGGCCGCTTTGCTGCGGTCGCTGTAGGCCCACAACACGATAGCGATGAACACCGCGAATGCAACCACTGTGACGATCGAGCGCAGGGTGTTGATGTCCATGGTTACCTCACATTCTTGAGTGCGGTGCCCAGCACCTGCAGGTAGGCGATCAGCGTGTCCTGCTCGGTCTTGCCGGCGAGTTGCTTGCTTGCGCCGGCGATGTCCTCATCGCTGTAGGGCACGCCGACGCTGCGCAACGCGCGCAACTTGGCCTCGATGTCGTCACTGCGCGCCGCGGTCTTCGCCAGCCAGGGATAAGCCGGCATATTGGATTCGGGCACCAGGTCGCGCGGATTGTTCAGGTGGGTGCGGTGCCAGTCGTCGCTGTATTTTCCGCCGACGCGCTGCAGATCCGGGCCGGTGCGCTTGCTGCCCCATTGGAACGGATGGTCGTAGACGAATTCGCCCGCGACCGAGTAATGGCCATAACGCTCGGTCTCGGCGCGGAACGGCCGGATCATTTGCGAATGACAGTTGTAGCAACCTTCGCGCAGATAAATGTCGCGCCCGGCCAGTTGCACCGGGGTGTACGGCTTCAAACCCGCTACCGGCTCGGTAGTCGATTTCTGGAAGTAGAGCGGCACGATTTCCACCAGACCGCCGACCGCCACCACCAGGATGATCAAAACGATCATCAGCGCGCTGTTTTTTTCGATCATGCTGTGACTGAAATTCATGATTTCTCTCTCCGCTCAGGCGGGCGCTGCGGCCACGTCCGGGATGGGTGCATTCACCGCCTGCTGGCCGGCGACCGTCTTCCAGACGTTGTAAGCCATCACGAACATGCCGGCGAGATACAGCAGGCCGCCTGCCAGGCGGACGGTATAGAAAGGATAGGTCGCCTTGACGCCCTCGACGAACGTGTAGGTCAGCGTGCCGTCGGCGCTGACCGCCCGCCACATCAGGCCTTGCATCACCCCCGCGATCCACATGGCCGCGATATAGAGCACGATGCCTATCGTGGCCATCCAGAAATGCATGTTGATCAGCGGCACGCTGTGCATTTCGGTGCGCCCGAACAAGCGCGGAATCAGGTAGTAGGTCGAGCCCATCGTCACCAGGCCCACCCAGCCGAGCGCGCCGGAATGCACGTGACCGATGGTCCAGTCGGTATAGTGCGACAGCGCGTTGACCGTCTTGATCGACATCATCGGTCCTTCGAAAGTGGACATGCCGTAGAAGGACAGCGATACGATCAGGAATTTGAGGATGGGATCCTGGCGCAGCTTGTGCCATGCGCCCGACAGGGTCATCATGCCGTTGATCATGCCGCCCCACGATGGCGCCAGCAGAATCAGCGAGAACACCATGCCGAGCGACTGCGCCCAATCAGGCAATGCGGTGTAGTGCAGATGGTGGGGACCGGCCCACATATAGGTGAAAATCAGGGCCCAGAAGTGCACCACCGACAGGCGGTAGGAGTACACCGGGCGGCCGGCCTGCTTGGGAATGAAGTAGTACATCATCCCGAGGAAGCCGGCGGTGAGGAAAAAGCCCACGGCGTTGTGCCCGTACCACCACTGCACCATCGCGTCCTGCACCCCGGCGTACGCCGAGTAGGATTTCCAGAGCGAGGCCGGCACCGCGGCGCTGTTGACCAGGTGCAGCAGCGCTATGGTCAAGATGTACGCGCCGAAGAACCAGTTGGCCACGTAAATGTGCGGCGTCTTGCGCTTGGCGATGGTGCCGAAAAACACGACGGCGTAGGAGACCCACACCAGGGTAATGAGAATATCGATAGGCCACTCCAGCTCGGCATATTCCTTGCCGGAAGTAATGCCGAGAGGCAGCGTCACCGCCGCGAGCACGATTACCGCCTGCCAGCCCCAGAAAGTGAATGCCGCGAGTCCACCGGCGAACAGCCGCGCGTGGCAGGTGCGCTGAACCACATAATAAGAGGTGGCGAACAGCGACGAGCCGCCGAAAGCAAAAATAACCGCATTGGTATGTAGCGGACGCAGGCGCCCGTAGCTCAGCCAGGGAATGCCGAAATTGAGCTCGGGCCAGATCAGTTGCGCGGCGATGAGCACACCCACCAGCATCCCGACTATGCCCCACACCACCGTCATCAGCGCAAACTGCCTGACCACCTGGTAATTGTATGTATTCGTGTTGTGCATGAGCATCTCGCTCCGATCAATGAACGGGCTTCCCTGCGGGAAGCGTTTTTCCCTTCAGGAGGCGGTTTTCCCTGCGCACCCTGCTGCCACCCTGACGATGGTATCGGTGTGGGTCACGGGCTTGTTGACTTAAATCAAATTTTTGTCGGGGCCCGGCGAGGATCGCCGCAGACCAGTGCCGTCGAGCGCGGCCATGAGATGCGAAAATTCGGATCGAATCGGCGTTTTGCCTTGGAACCAGCTGCAGCGCGTACAGCGACACGCTAACTTCGAAGCCTATTTGCCTTGTAGGAGCGAGCTTGTGCCCCGAAGGAAATCCCCCTGGGGACTCGCGAACTGTATGGCTCGCGAGCTGTGTAGCTCGCGAGCAAGCTCGCTTCTACGCCGCGAATCCTGTCATTCGCGAGTCCCCAGGGGGATTTCCTTCGGGGCACAAGCTCGTTCCTACGCGGTGGCGTGCCGAGCATGTAGCGTGCTCGCCAGTTTGTCTCGCAACCAAGGCGTCCTCACGCTAGGCAAGGCTCCAGTTCCCCAGCGACTCGACCAACCTGTGTTCCGCTTTCAGCTTGATCAGATGCGCCAGCAACGACCGGCTCGCCACCGGATGCACGCGCGCCGGCACGTCGTCGTACACCACGGCCACCAGCGCTTCCAGCGTGGCGGTGCCCGCCTCCCGCACCGCGTTCAGCACCCTGTTCTCACGCGTGAGGCGGTGGATCAGCAGGCGCTCCAGCACTTCCTGCGGCTTGTCCATCAGAAATCCATGCCCCGGCGCAAACCAGGCGATGTCCTCGCCCTGCAGCCGGCGCAGCGACTCGAGATAGACGCGCATGTCGCCGTCGGGCGGATTGATGACTACGGTCGAGCCCTGCATGATGTGGTCGCCCGTAAACAGCAGCTTCTCCTCCTCGAGCAGATAGCACAGCTGGTTCGAGGCGTGCCCCGGCGAGTGGATCACGCGCAGCACGCAGCCGCCCAAGTCGATGCGCTCGCC
>JADGRR010000001.1 GCA_017880745.1 Burkholderiales bacterium | reverse complement strand
GTTCAGCTTTCCGCTGGGCGCGGGAAGGGTGATCAAGGGCTGGGACCAGGGCGTGGCCGGGATGAAGGTCGGCGGCAAGCGCACGCTGATCATTCCGAGCGAACTCGCGTACGGGCAACGCGGCGCGGGCGGCCTGATCCCGCCGGGCGCGACCCTGGTATTCGACGTCGAACTACTGGATGTGAAATAGGCGCAGCGCGGACATCGAAACTAGGACGGCGCCGGGCAACGCCGTGACACATACCGGAAGAAGCGCGTCCCTATTGGGTCTCCGGTCTGTCTGACTATTTGCCGGCGACAGCGCGGCAGGTACAGTGCGGCAACGCCACCACCCGGTCGCGACCGTCAAGTTGCAGTTGGCAGCCTGGTGACGCAAGTTGCAAGCGCAGAATCTCCGTCGGCGGCATCATGCGGCCGCTTGCCGACTGACCGACCGTCGACAGCACAACGGCATCATTCTGCGTGAACGCATCGGCAGCGAGCGTCACGGCCTTGCCACGCAGCTCGCGTACCGCGTCGTTCAGTTGCGCGCGACATTGCGCCGTGCTTTCGATCAGCACAGCCGGTGTCGACGGCGCGCGCGGGGCGGCGCTCTCACAACTCGCCATCAGCGGGCTGCCCAGCAGGCAAATGAGCGAGCTAGCCAGAAGACGCCTCATTTGGCCCTGCGGTACAGTTTGACGGTCTCCAGCGGACGCGTCATGAATTCCATGTCGGCGTTCAGGGCGTTGGGATTCTGCGCGCGGGCATTTATCGAAGCGGTAGTCTGTGCGCTGCCCGCGAGCAGCGAAAGCGTGTCAGACGCGGCCACCAGCGTCGGTGCCGGACATCTGCCCGCGAGTTGGTAACTGAGGGCCGTGGCGAGCATGCGTTCGGCGGGATCGCCCAGGGCGTGATCGAGATCATCAGTGGCAGCGCAGGTCGCCGGGATGCCGGTAACCGGGGTCACCACACCTTTGTTGTTGCGGCCTTCGAACTCGAGGCCGAAGTACGCCAGAGTGCAATTGTCGGCCTGCGTGAATCCGTATGGCTTGCCGCAAGTGGTGCCGCCCACCAGTACCACATCGATATCAATGCCGCGCAGCGCGCTGATAAATGCCTCGCTCGCCGAGCAGGTGCTGCCGCTCGTCAGGACCGAAACTCGCCGCAGGTTCAGCGCGCTGAGGGGCTCGCCCGCGCGAGCGCTGTTGCCGAAAAACCCGGTGATCGCGCTGACGAATTCGATATCGATGTTCTCGGTGCTGCGTTTGTCGTTGAAGACAAAGGATTCGAATACTTTGCCGCTGCTTTGCACTTGGCCCGCGACCATATAGCCAAGCTGCGCAGCGATATCGATAAAGCCGCCGCCGTTGTAGCGCAGATCGACGACCAGATCGGTGACGCCCGCCGCGGCAAAACGCTTGAACGCATCCGCCAGCTGCACCTCGCCCACGGGCGTGGCGAAACTGTTGTAAGCCAGATAACCCGTGGTGGCGTCGGGCAAAACGCGATCGACGATGAGCGGTGAGGTGCCAAAGTTCGCGCTGGCCACGGTCAATGTCCGCACCGGTCCGCCCGGTGTATCCTGCACGCCAACTACGGACGAGGTGCCGGCGGCACTGTTGAACAACTGGTCGGACAGTGCCGGCGGTATGGAAAACGATGTGGCTACGCCGTCAACCGTGGCGAGCACCATGCCGCGCGCAAACCCGGCGGCCGCCGCGGGCCCGTTCGGATCCACGTACGCAATACGAATGATGCCGCCATTGTCGGTGTCACGCCTCACGGTAAAGCCAACGCTCGTCGCGGTGCCGCTTTGAAAAACCGCGTCGGCCTCCGCCTGTGGCAACACGAAGCTGAAGCGATCCTTCAACGGTACTCCACGTACCGTGTAGTCGAGAAACAGGTTGTCTACCGTGTTGGTGTAAGTATCCGGATCGATACTCGTCAGCGGCGCGTCGCGGTAGAACAGATAGTTTTCATTCAGCCAGGAACGTACCCAGTTCTTCTGCCGATTGTCAGTGCAGGTCGTCGCACTCCAGTCGCTCGCGAGGGCGCCGCCGCCCGGCGCGGTGTTCACCAGCAGGCCCTGGAACTGCGCGGAGGGCTGAATGCCAACTGCCGCCGCAGTTGAGCCGGATGAGCCGCCGCCGCCACCGCCACCGCCACCGCACCCCGCCAGCAGAAAGGTACCAATGGTTATGCACAACAATGCGGTGGCTCGATTCAGCCTGGCAGCAAAGCGCAGCGATCGCAGCGGCAAGGCATTCTCCAACAGGTGAGAAAACATATTCAGGACGAAACCCAGGCTCGCAATAGATTACATCATCCTGCGCTCGAGTTGGGTCATGCTCGGTGCGTAATTTGCGCTGGAGGATTGTCCGTCCGGCGCGGGGAAACGCCGCCACAAAAACGCGAAGAAGCCCGTGTCTATTGGGCCTCCGGCCAGTCTGCACTGCGTGACAGGGGCATGCGCCTGTACCCTCTCACGTTCGAAAATCACCCCGAATGGCGCAGGTGCATAGCACTCGCGGACGGCGTGCCGGCGGGCTACCAGCACATCTGGCGTCTATTTCGCGTAGTTGAAAAAACCGCGCCCGGCCTTGCGTCCGAGATAGCCCGCTTCCACCATCTCCACCAGCAGCGGCGCGGGCCGGTATTTCGGATCCTTGAAGCCCTCGAACAGCACGTTCATTACCGCGAGTTCCACGTCGAGGCCGATCAGATCGCATAGCGCGAGCGGCCCGATCGGGTGATTGGCGCCCAGCTTCATCGCGTTGTCGATCTCCTCGACGCTCGCCAGACCTTCGGCAAACGCAAAAATCGCCTCGTTGATCATCGGGCAAAGCATGCGATTGACGACGAAGCCCGGGCTGTTCTTCACCTGTACCGGCGTCTTGCCGATCTTTTTCGCCACTGCCGCCACTGCGGCATAGGTCGCGTCCGAGGTCTGCAGGCCGCGAATCAACTCGACCAGCTGCATCACCGCAACCGGATTGAAGAAGTGCATGCCGATCACCCGGTCCGCAAGTTTGGTTGCAGCCGCGAGCCGCGTGATCGAGATCGAGGACGTGTTGGTCGCCAGGATCGCCGTGTCGCCGGCGAGTTCGGCGAGCTGCGCGAAGATTTTCAGCTTGAGGTCCAGATTCTCGGTTGCGGCCTCGATGATGAGATCGCTGCCGCGTACGGCGTTCACGTCGGTCGCAGTCTTGATATGCCCCAGCGCCGCGGCCTTGGCCTCCGCGGTCAGTTTTTCCTTTTTCACCAGGCGTTCCAGACTGCCATCGACCGCCTTCAGTCCGCGCTGCACGGCCGCCGCGGAAATGTCCGTCATCGTTACGTCAAAACCGCAGATTGCAAAGGCCTGCGCAATGCCGTTGCCCATGGTACCCGCGCCTATGATCCCGATTTGCCTGATGTCCATATGTCCCTCGATCCGGTCAAGTTGAAAACGTGCTGCATTCGCCGGTCGAATTATCGCCAATCGGACGGCGCCGGACTTGTCGCATGTCAAAGAAACCGGGAAATCCTGACCCGGCCGCGCGCGTGCGGGTCGATACCTCAAAGCAGCCGAACCATGCGGGACGGGACCCGATCGCCGCCGGCGCCGTTGCTCCCGTTTTAGGAACATGGTAGGTTCGTAGGCACGCACTGTGAGTACGACAAAATCGATGCCGGAACCATTTGAGGTGGCAGAGATGCGTACCCGAGTAGGCAGTCAACCAGCGCAACTTATTGGAATCCCGATGTCCGGTAAAGTAATCCGAATTGGCTCCGGCGCCGCCTGGTGGGGCGATCGCGTCGAGCCCGCCATCCTCAACGCCGACAAAGGCGACCTCGATTATCTCTGCTTCGAAACCATGGCCGAAGCCACGGTCTCGGCCGCCCAGGTGAGAGCGCGCCGCGACCCGTCCTTTCCCGGCTACGACACGTACCTGGATGACCGCATCAAGGGCGTGCTGCCGGGTTGCCTGAAACGCGGCACAAAGATAATAACCAACCAGGGCTGGATCAACCCCAACGCCGCGGCCGAACGCATCGTGCACTGGCTGCGTCATTTCGGCGCGAAAGGAGTGAAGGTGGCCGCGGTGAACGGCGCGCTGATCACCGAGCGCGTGCTGGAGCTGACCGACAGGATTCTCGAGAACGGCGAGCCGACAAGAACGCTGGCGCCCAACCTGATTTCCGCCGAAGCCTATCTCGGCGCCGAACCCATCGTCGACGCATTGAAAGCAGGCGCGCAGATCGTGGTGACCGGGCGCGTCGCCGACCCGTCGCTGTTCCTGGCGCCGATGATGTATGAATTCGGCTGGGACGCGATGGATCACATGCACCTCGGCCCGGGCACCGGCATCGGGCACCTGATGGAATGCGGCGCGCAGGTCACCGGCGGCTATTTCAGTGACCCCGGCTTCAAGGACGTACCCGAGCCATGGAACCTGGCATTCCCGATCGCCGAGGTTTCGCCCGACGGCGGTTGCATCCTTTCCAAAGTCGCGGGCACGGGCGGGGCGATCAACCTGATGACGGTGAAGGAGCAGTGCCTGTACGAAGTGCACGACCCGGCCAACTACATCACGCCCGATGTGGTGGTGGATTTCACCACCATCAGGTTGGAAGACCTGGGCGGAGACCGCGTGCGCGTCTCCAACATCTCCGGCAAACCGCGCACGCCGACGCTGAAGGTTTCGATCGGCTGCACCGAGGGCTTCATCGGCGAGGACATGTTCTTCTACGCCGGGCCCGGCGCATTGCGCCGCGCGCAGCTGGCGAAGAAAATCCTCGAAGAGCGCTTCAAGATCGTCAAGCTCAAAGCCGACGACCTGCGCATCGACTTCCTCGGCGTCAACGCCATCCACGGCGAGATGTCGCCGAAAAACGGCCCCGAGCCCTACGAGGTCGCGGTGCGCGTGGCGGCGCGGACGAAAACGAGGGAAGAAGCGATCAAGGTCGGGCGCGAAGTCGACGGCATGGCGGTGTCCGGTGTCGCGCATACGGGCAAGCGCGTGCCGCACCAGGACCGGTTTCGCGAAATCATCGGCGTCTGGTCGGCGCTGGTGCCGCGCGAGAAGGTGCATCCTTCCATCAACTACTTCGAGAGCTGATCATGCGAGTCAAACTGCAGCACCTCGCGCACGCGCGCTCCGGCGACAAGGGCGACACCTCGAATATCATGGTGATCGCCTACGCGCCGGAGTTCTACCCGCTATTGAAGCAGCAGCTCACCGCCGAGCGCTTCAAGGCGTTTTACGCGGGCACGGTGAAGGGCCGGGTGGATCGCTATGCGGTCGACGGCATCGGTGCGCTCAACTTCGTCGCACAGGGGGCGCTGGGCGGCGGCGTGTCGAGGAGCCTGTGCCTGGACAATTACGGCAAGGCACTGTCGGCGGCGGTGCTGGGATTCGAGATCGAGGTGCCGGATGCTTTGAAGGGGAAGTTGCGCGGGATGGGGCAGGCTAGAGGGAGCACAACATGAATAATCTGAAGCGTTTTCTCGGCTTGATCATCGTCGCGCTGTGTTGCGCGGCGGCGAGCGCACTCGCCGAGTACCCGGACAAGCCGGTGAAAATCATCGTGCCCTATCCGCCCGGCGGGACTACGGACATACTTGCGCGCGTGATTGCCCAGCGCCTCACCGAGCGGCTGAAGCAGTCATTCATCGTCGAGAACCGCGGCGGTGCGAGCGGCGCGATCGGCACGCAGGCCGTGGCCAGGTCGCCGGCCGACGGCTATACGCTGTGCATGGGCACGATCGGCACGCACGGCATCAACTCGGCGCTGTTCAAGAACCTGCCCTACGACGCGGTGAAGGATTTCGCGCCGATCACCATCGTCGGGAATACGCCCAACGTGCTGACCGTGCATCCTTCGGTCCCGGCGAAGAATCTGCAGGAACTGCTGGCGCTGGCGCGCGCCAAGCCGGGCACGCTGAATTTCGGCTCGACCAGCCCGGGCGGATCGCCGCACATGGCGGGCGAACTGTTCAAGACCATGGCGAACATCGACATCACGCACATCCCCTACAAAGGCGCAGGACCGATGCTGATCGACCTCGTCGGCGGGCAGATCCAGATGGGCTTCGACAACATGCCCTCCTCGATCGGGCACATACGCTCGGGCAAGTTGCGCGCGATCGCAGTGACCACGACGAAGCGCTGGCCGGGCGCGCCCGATGTCCCGACCATGGCCGAGAGCGGCCTGCCCGGCTACGAAGTTTCGGCCTGGTTCGGCCTGCTCGCGCCCGCCGGCACCCCCAAGCCCGTCATCGACCTGCTGTACAAGAACATCGGCGACATCTTGAAGCAGCCGGACATGGTGAAGCAATTGTTCGAACTCGGCGCCGAGCCCGGTGGCAACACCCCCGAAGCGTTCGCGCGCTATATCGCGGCCGACGTGGAGAAGTGGACCCGCGTGGTCGCGGCGACCGGGGTGAAGGTGGAGTGAGGCGGGCGGCACCGGTTCGGCAATGTCGTCGAGCTTGGCCAGTGGACGAGACCGACGGCGATGCGCTGCAGGTTCCTTTGCATGGGCATCGCTGGCGTCCTGGATACCGTGCGGCCGGGGATCAGTGCTTGACGGGCCTGGCAAACATCGCCTTGATGCCGCTCGCCAGGCTGACAGCGGCATGCTCGACGCCGCGCGCGATGGCACGCATGTCGGCCGTCGCGCGCAGCACAAGTCCGGCGATGAGTTCGGCGTCGCGCAAGCTCGCGTTGGCCTGCCTGCGTTGCTCTTGGCTCATGCGTATCGTGTCCAGGCGGGTGAAGACACTGGACCTGTTTGATGCTTTGTCTGTCATGGCATTCATTTCGAAATCCTCATAGGGTGTGCGTAGCGCGGTGCGGTCATTGCGTGGTCAGTTCCGCGACTGCATGCGCTCGTAGCGGCGGATGCGGTCCTCCAGGTCGGCGAGGTTCTGCGATGCGGCCAGGTAATTCTCCATCTCGGCCTGTCCGGCGCGCTCGAACTTGCGCATCAGCGCCTCGAAGTAGGGCTTCAGCTGGCTGCCGACCCAGACCCCGGGCGTGGCGCGGGCGTGCCGCTTCGGTGCCGCGGCTTCGGCTCCAACTCCGGATGCCTCTTCCGCACGGATTTTGCTTCGCACAAAAGGTATCCTGAACATCGCCGTATTCCAGGCACTCACAATATCGCCTCCTGGAACGGTTCCAGGCCGCAGCATGCTGTCGCCGGGATACATCGGTGGGTAGAGTCTCATCTTCCAGTCCTTTCCTAACTATCGGAGCCAGCGCCGAAAAGACGCCGTATCAATGCAACATGGGGCCTAGGCGGGGAACAATCCAATCGCTTGTTCGGATTGAGTTAATTAGCCCGGCTTATACTTAGTCTAAGTATATGGTGCAATGCACAAATTCGAACCTGGAATGGCATCTTACATGGCAATCAAGAGCAGGTTTTCACATGGAGCTTTACCAATTGCGCAGTTTTGTCGCCGTCGCCG
This sequence comes from Burkholderiales bacterium, assembly GCA_017880745.1. Classification (GTDB taxonomy): domain Bacteria; phylum Pseudomonadota; class Gammaproteobacteria; order Burkholderiales; family SG8-39; genus 2-12-FULL-64-23. The sequence continues at coordinate 24,477 of JADGRR010000001.1, read as the reverse complement.
AGAGGTCACGCGACCCGCGCCGCGGAGACACTGCACGTCATCCAGCCGGCGGCGAGCGGGCAGGTCAAAGCGCCAGCCAGACCCTGGATGTGCTCGCGGCGGGCCGGCTGGCCGCCTAGTCGAGAAAAATGTCCGGCAAAGGTTTTGAGGAGAACATCAGGGGCGGAGTGACCCCATCTGTTCCACACGCGATGCACCCCTCCAGGCCGCACAACGTTCCTCGCAGAAATATGCGTTGACTCTGAAATACATCAAATCACAATAGCAGCCTGACAAAACGCTTTCACCACTGGTCTATTCTTGGGCAGCCAATACCGCCCAAGCACTTGAGAAAATGATTGGCGCTATGGAACTGCTGCAGATAACCGTATTCGTGTCGCTTTGCGCGGTCGCGCTCTGCTGGGTTGCACGGCACTTCAATTTTCCCTACCCCATCGCGCTGGTCATCGGCGGCGGCGTGCTCGGGTTCATCCCACTGGTGTCGCAGTTGGCCTTCGATCCCGAACTCATCCTGATCGTGGTACTGCCGCCCATCCTGTATCAGGCGGCAGCGCTCACCTCCTGGCGCGATTTCGCGCTGAGCATCCGCACCATAAGCCTGCTCGCCATTGGCCTGGTTGTCGTGACCACGCTTGCCGTCGGTACTTCGCTCAAGCTCCTGCTACCAGGCATTCCCTGGGCCGCGGCTTTTGTTTTCGGCGCCATCGTTTCACCTCCGGACGTGGTGGCCGCCACCGCGATCCTGTCGCGGCTGAAAATTCCGCGCCGCGTGGTTACGGTGCTCGAAGGCGAGAGCCTGGTCAACGATGCATCGGGGCTGGTGCTCTACAAATTCGCCGTCGCTGCCGTCATGACCGGGACTTTTTCGATGTTCGATGCGAGCGTGCAATTCGTCGGCGTGGCTATCGGGGGCATCGTACTCGGCATCCTCACGGGGCTGGTGTTCATCGTCATTCACCGCCATCTTGGCGACGTCTTCATAGAAGTGCTGACGTCGCTGCTCGTTCCGTACGTCGCCTATGTCTGCGCCGAGTCCGTGCACGCATCGGGAGTGCTTGCCGTGGTTGCAGCGGGGTTGGTGCGCGGCCGTCACACGCCAGTTGTGGTATCGGCGGAAATGCGCATTCTTTCGCGCTCGATGTGGAACGTGATAGTGTTCCTGCTGAACACGCTGGTTTTCGTGTTGATCGGTATGCAGCTTTCGGGCAGCGTTGCGCGCCTGGTAGGGTACTCGGCGGCCAGACTTATGTCCGACGCAGCCCTGCTGAGCGCGGTTGCGATCATCGTCCGTTTTGCCTGGGTCTATGCGGCGCTGTACGTGCCGCGCAAGCTGAGCGCCTCGCTCCGGAAGAGCGAGGCGGCACCGCCCGAGGCGGAGTTTTTCATCATGAGCTGGTGCGGCATGCGCGGCATCGTGTCTTTGGCGGCCGCTCTGGCACTGCCGATCACGCTCGCCGACGGGATGCCGTTTCCGTACCGCGACGTCATCATCTTTTTCACCTTTGCGATCATCGCGGCGACATTGGTGCTGCAGGGTTTGACGCTGCCGGCTCTGATCCGCTGGCTGCGTGTCGGGATCGACTGGAGCCTGCGAGACGAGCAGGAGAACGCGCGCAACGCCATGAGCAAGGCGGCGATTGCCGCCATCGACGCACTCGCGCATCAGGATGACATTGCGCCTGACCTGGCAGGTCGGATCAGCGCCGAATTCGCCGAGAAGAACGCCGCTGGCGATGCGGATGCGTCTGTTTCGGAAAGCCACGCCGAGTTCGCGCGCCGGCTCAGGCACGCCGCAATCAATGCCGAGCGGCAGGAGCTGATTCGCATCTGGCTCGAAAACCAGATCAGCGATGATGTGCTGCATGAATTCGAAGAGGAACTCGACTACAAAGAATCACATTTGTAACCGCATTGCGCCGAAGAGGGGATGGGACCCCTCCGCGCCGCTTGGGCCGCGGCGCGGCCGACGTGGAAAAATGGACGCGCGTGGCCGCGGCGACCGGGATAAGGGTTGAGTGAGGCGCGGGGGGAACAGCGCGCCTGCGCCGCGTTGCCCTCGCCGCAGGCGCAACGCCCCGGAGGCGTTCGCGCTCCGGCGAAGCTTGCGTTAGACTGGTCTGGGCCGAATGAGGTGAGACCGTGAGCAAATCCGTAGTCCTCGTGACCTCGATGCAGTTGTCCGAGCCGGCGCAGCAGATCCTGCGCGACGCCGGCCTGGAAATCGCCTTCGTGCCCGAGCCAACCACCGAAGACAGCTCGATCGCCGCATTGGCCGGGGCCAAGCCCGCTGCGGTGCTGATGCGCGGCAATCCGCCGTTTACGCGGCGCGTGATCGAATCTGCCCCGCAACTCAGGATCATCGCCAAGCACGGCGCAGGCGTGGACAGCGTCGACGTGCAAGCGGCCGCCGAGCGCCGCGTCGCGGTGATGACGGCCGGCGCGGCGAACGCCGACGCCGTCGCCGAACTGGCGCTCGCGCTGATGCTCGCGCTTGCGCGCGAGCTGCCGCGGCTGGACCGCGGCGTGAAAAGCGGTGCCTGGGAGCGGCCACATTTTCAGGGCAGGGAGTTCCGCGGCCGCACGGTGGGTATTGTCGGTTACGGCCAGATCGGGCGCCGAGTGGCGCGACTCGCGGCCGCCTTCGGCGCGAACGTCGTGGTCCATTCGCGTTCCGCCATCGCCGACGCCGGGGGCGCCGAGGTGGAGCCGGACTTCGAGGCACTGCTCGGCCGCGCCGACATCCTGAGCCTGCACTGCCCGCTGATTCCGGCTACGCGCGGCATGCTGGGCGCAGCGCAGCTGCAGGCTATGCCTCCGGGCGCGCTGCTGGTGAACACCGCGCGCGGCGCGCTGGTCGATGAAGCCGCGCTCGCCGACGCGCTCAGAAGCGGGCACCTCGCCGGGGCGGGGCTGGACACCTTTGCGGCGGAGCCGCCCGATCCGAAGCATCCGCTGTTCGCGCTGGACAACGTCATCTGCACGCCGCACGTCGCCGGAGCGACGAAAGGTTCGCTGCTGCGCGTGGGCACCATCGCCGCAACCAACATCGTGCGCCACCTGCGGGGCGAGGCGCCCGACCCGGACAATCTGGTCAGATAAGCGCAGCCGGATCGCCCGCCGCCTCGGTGCGCAGCGCCGCCGGCGGCCGCAGCGCATCGACCTGGCCGATTATTTCGTATTCCGCGATCACTTGCGCGCCGAGCAGCAGCAGCGAGGCCGCGAAGTCCAGGCTGAACAGCACGATGATAACCGTGGCGAGCGATCCGTACACCACGCTCACTTGCGACAGCGTGTCGAAATACCACTTCAGAGCGTGGCGGATGATTTCCCACAACAGGCCCGCAGTGGCGCCGCCGATCAGCGCGTGGCTCGGCGAAATCCGGCCCACCGGCATGAAATAATAGATTGAGGAAATGAGCAGGATTTCCACCCCCACGCCGGCCAGATACACCAGCAGGCGCGCGAATTCGCCGAGTGACCAGTTGTATCCGAAGATGGCGATGTTTGCTCCGCCGATCGCAAGCAGGCTTGCGAAGACGAAGGTTTCCACGAGCAGAGCGGCGACGATGAATACGATGTAACCGAAGGGCAGCAGCGCCGAGACCAGAAAGTGGCGCCTGCGCTCCGCCACCCGATGCAGAAATATCACCGAGATCGCGTTTTCCAGCACACGAAAAGCGAGCGTGCTGAAGAACAGCATGGTCGCAAGCAGCACCCAGCCGATCACCTCGCGGTGCGCGAAAAATGCCGACGCCTCCCGCAGCATCGCCTGCGATTGCCCCGGCACCACCCACTCCAGCGCGCGTTGCAGGGTCGCGAGCAGCACCGCCAGGTCGATCACGTGCGACAGCGCGATCACCACGAGGATGAGCACCGGCACCATGGAAAGCAGGGTGTAATACGCCACGGCGCCGGCGAGAAGCAGGCCCTGATTGGCGCGAAACGCCCTCAGCACCCGCAGCGCGAACGCGCCCGGGTGCGTGAGCACCTTGGTGGCCTGTGGTGTGATGAAATACATGGTGCGGACGATGGCCTCGCGGAAACTACGAGTTCCCACCACGATTCTACCGCGGGCGCACCGCGGCGGCGCGATGTTCAGTCGTAGCAGCGGAAACGGATCGTGGGATCGCGCTTGATCTGCTCGACCAGCGCGACTTCCCAGCTGAGGTAAGCACGCGCGTGCTTCTCGTAGTCCTGGGCGTGGTCGTGATCGTAAGGTTTGTACCAGACGTCGTCCGGCGTGGTGGTCGCATTCGCGATACCGGTCTCGGCAGGCAGCTTCACCGCGAACCAAATCGCATTGCCGCCCTTGAGCACACTCACTTCCGCATCCGGCCAGAGTGCGGCGGCTTCTGGCGCCGCCAGATGCGCGAGCGTGCTGTCCTCCGATGTCAGAACCAGCGCCTGCGCATCGGCGAGCTTCGCGCGCGCCTCATCCAGCCGCGCGCGCACCGCCCACCAGGCGCCAGGGATATGGCGCTCGCGAAACCTGAGGCTGGTCGCAAGATCGAGCACCGTCACGCCGCCCTGTTGCCGGCGCTGCACCAGCTCCCGCGCCGTGACGGTGCGCCAGGGTTTGAAGCCGAGCGGGGTTGGACTGCGCGGGCCGGACTCGAGCGTCCAGCCGGCAAAGCCGTCCCTGCCTTCGGGCTGGAGCACATAGACTTCGCTCCAGCCCATCTGATTGAGCCAGGACGCGGTCATCACCGAGCGCACCCGCGCCGGATCGATGCATACGATGCGCGCGCCGCGCACGCCGACGAATTCGTCCGTCGCCTGGATGAGCTGTCCGCCCGGCGCATGGCGCGAACCGGCGATGCGCACCTGCTCGAATTCCTCGCGCGTGCGCACGTCGAGCAGGTACAAAGTGCGGCCGGGATCGCGCCGCCAGGACTCGACCTCTCCGCGCGTCGCGAATTTCACTTCGAAGCGCCGCGCCACGTGTTCTGCGGCGGCGCGCGCCTTCGCCTCGCCCGCAGCGCTGGGCGCGCTCGCCGCGCCGGTCGAACCGCGCTCGCACTGGTAGCCGGCGAGTTCCCAGCCCATGGTGCCGTCCTTCAGCGCCACGACCTGGTTGGCAATGCCGGCATTCCTGAGCGACTGGCAGCCGATGATGCTGCGCGTGCGGCCGGCGCAATTCACCACCACCAGCGTCTCCGGGTCGGGCGCGAGGTCATGCACGCGATACACCAGTTCGGCGCCCGGCGTATCGATCGCACCCGGGATGCTCATGCGGTGGTATTCCGCGTATGGCCGCGAATCGAGGATGACGAGCTTTCTGCCGCTGTCGATCAGCCGCCTGATTTCCTGCGGCGGCACCCGCGGCGTGTCGTAATGGTGTTCGACGAATTCGCCGAAGGCCTTGGACGGAACGTTAACGCCGGAAAAGAGCTCGCCACCACCCGCCTTCCAGCCGGCGCAGCCGCCCTCGAGGATCGCGATGTCGGTGTAGCCCAGTTCGGCGAGCTTGGCCGCGGCGCGCTCGGCCAGACCCTCGCCGCCGCCGTCGATCAGCACGATAGGCGCGCTGCTCCGCGGCACCAGGTCGCCGACCATCAGTTCCAGCCTGGATAGCGGCAGCGCGCAGGCGAAGAATGGATGCCCCTGGCAATGCACGCCCTGCTCGCGCACGTCGAGCAGCGCGATCTCGGTAGCGGAGAGCAGGAGCTCGCGCAGCGCCGCGGGCGAAATGACGCGGGTCAATGGAATACCTTGTCGCTTCGCGCCAAGCCCATATCGAAGATGCGGCCCTTGGGGCGGCCCGGCGGGCTCATTGGATTACCTTGTCGCTTCGCGCCAAGGATTCGCCCTTGGGGCGGCCCGGCGGGCTCATGCGCGGCCGGTTCGCGCTTCACGAATGTCGGAATGCGGCGGGAATATTCCCCAGGCGTGCTTGTCGGGCTTGTAGAATTCGCGCCGGTGCAACTGCTCCAGCGCGAGGCCGTACATGTGGAAATTCAGCAGCGGCGCGTCGATGTGGATGGAATGCAGGTCCTCGGGCATGAACGACACGCCCGAGCCCTGCCGCACCACATGCTGGCCTTTTTCGCGCACGCCGTTTTCGGCGGTGCGATCGTAGAAGCGGTTCAGTTCTTCGCCGCTCACGCCGACGATCACCGCCCACGTAGTGTGGTTGTGCGCGGGCGTGGCGTAACCGCCGAGGGAGGAATTGGCATACAGCGCGAAGCGGTGGTCGGCGTCCTCGGCCAGGCGATAGAGGCAGGAGTTGCGCGCGCCGCCGGGCGCGGGCGGTGGAAAGTCCTGCACGGTAAACAGATCGGTGCGCGCGGCGAGCTGGATCAGCCGCTGGCGGATTTTCGCGAGGCTTGCGCGCGTGACGCCGTCGCGCTGCTCGATGGCGCGGATATCGGCCACGGCAGCGTCGATCTCGCGGCTGCGCTCCTGTGTCTTGTCCATGGTTGCTCCTCGGATCCCGGCCGCAAGCGGCAGCCGCGGCGGGTTCGCCGTCACTGCGCCTTGATGCCGGCCTGTTTCACCACCTTGCCCCAGGTCTGGTACTCGCGCTCCATGTAACGGGCCAGCTCCGCGGGCGAACTGGGGCTGGGTTCGAGCCCCTGCTGGTGCAGCAGGGCCGCGACATCCGCGTTGTTGAGCGCCTTCACCAGTTCGCGGTTCAGCCGCTCGATGATCTCCTTCGGCGTCTTTGCCGGTGCCACATAGGCGTACCAGTTCATCGCCTCGAAGCCGGGATAGCCAGACTCGGCCACCGTCGGCACGTCGGGCAGCAGCGCCGCCCGCTTCGGCCCGGTGGTGGCGAGCGCGCGGAGTTTGCCCGCCTTAATGTGCTCGACTACGGACACCGGCGTCGCGAAACTCGACATGACCTGACCGCCCAGCAGGCCCTGCATCGACGGACCGCCGCCCTTGTAAGGCACGTGGACCAAGTCGATGTTTGCCCTGGTCTTGAACAGCTCGCCGGCGAGGTGGCCGGCGCCGCCGATGCCGGACGTGCCGTAGGTGACCGTCCCCGGCTTCGCCTGCGCCAGCTTCACAAACTCGGCCAGCGTCCGCGCCGGCACCGAGGACGGCACCACGATCACGTTGGCGAACACCACCGCCATGGTGATCGGTGCGAAATCGCGCAATGGGTCGTAACTGGGGCTGACGATCATGTGCGGCGTTACCGCGAGCGAGCCGACGTTGCCGAGCAGTATCGTATAGCCGTCCGGGGCCGCACGAGCCACATATTCGGTGGCGATATAGCCGCCCGCGCCCGCGCGGTTCTCGACCAGCACCTGCTGGCCGAGGCTCTCGCCGAGATTCTTGGCGACGATGCGCGCCACCGTATCGGTGCCGCCTCCGGGCGCGAAACCGACCACCATGGTGACGGGGCGCGCCGGATAGCTGCCTTGCGCCAGCGCGCTCCCGGCCACAGCAAGCGCGATTGCCGCAATCCACGCTGCTTTCATGGTTTTCCCTCCTAGGTGATCCTGCTCCGGCGCGGGACAAACTCCGGCGCGCCAGGCAAGCATTGTTTTTGTAACCGGCCAATTTACTCCAAGCCCGCGACCGAGGCAATGCCAAGCCGAAGCCTGAGGTCGCGCCCGGTCCAAACCTCGATGCGCGTCTTCGCCGGCCTTGACTTCCGCTCGCGCCGGGTCTATAAATTAAGTGTAGTTAAGAAGGAGGCAAATCGACTGAAACGTGACTTTTAGTTTCACCTACGAACGGGGCCCAGCCCCGCACGCGCCGTAACTACGGCATCGGCACTTCCGCAATGGGGTGCCACCGGCCCCGCGTCATGCGGGGCTTCCTTTTCGCCCCGCCTCAAGCGGGGCTTACTTTTTTGGCTCCGTGTGAGCGGAGCTTCCTCTTCTGATGTGCGGCTTCGCCGCGGCCGCGCCGCTGTTCACTCCGGCGTCAGCGCGTGCTCGCGCGTTTCATGGAACCTGAGCTTGGGCCAGCGCTCCTGCGTCAGCTGCAGATTGACGCTATTGGGCGAGAGGTAGGCGAGGCTGCCGGCGGCATCGCGGGCGATGTTGTGCGCCAGCATCTTCTCGAACTCGGCCAGCATGCGCTTGTCCTCACCCGTCACCCAGCGCGCGCAGGTGACCGGGGTGCCCTCGAACACCGCATCGACCCCATATTCGTTCGCAAGGCGGCTCGCGACCACCTCGAACTGCAGCACGCCCACCGCGCCGAGGATCAGATCGCCGCCGAGGACGGGTTTGTATACCTGCACCGCGCCCTCTTCGCCGAGCTGCTGCAAGCCCTTGTACAGCTGCTTGACCTTGATCGGATTGCGGATACGGACCGAGCGGAAAAAATCCGGCGCGAAATAGGGTATCCCGGTGAACTGCAGCGCTTCGCCTTCGGAGAAGCTGTCGCCGATCTGCATCTGCCCGTGGTTGGGCAGACCGACGATGTCGCCGGCGTAGGCCTCTTCCACCTGCTCGCGGCTCGAGGCCATGAACGTGACGACGTTGTTCACCTTGATTTCGCGGTCGAGGCGCAGGTGCCTGATTTTCATGCCGCGCTCGAAGCGCCCCGAGCACACGCGCAGGAAGGCGATGCGGTCGCGGTGCGCCGGATCCATGTTGGCCTGGATCTTGAACACGAAGCCGGAGAATCGCGGTTCGCCCGGCGCCACGATGCGCAGCGTCGCGTCGCGCTCGCGCGGGGCCGGCGCCCAGTCGATCAGCGCGTTCAGGATCTCGCGCACGCCGAAGTTGTTGACGGCCGAGCCGAAGAACACCGGCGTCTGCGTGCCGTCGAGGAAGGCGCCGAGGTCGAACGGGTGCATGGCACTGCGCACCAGCGCGACTTCGGCCTTGAGCTGCTCGATCTCGCGCGGAAACATCTCGGCCAGCCGCGGGTTATCGATCCCCGCGATCGCCTCGAATTCCTGGTCGGCGCGGTCCTCGCCCGCGGTGAACAGCAAAATCTCGTCGCGCAGCAGGTGATACACGCCGCGGAACGACTTGCCCATGCCGATGGGCCAGGTCACCGGCGCGCACTGGATCTTGAGCACCGACTCCACTTCATCGAGCAGCGCCAGCGGTTCGCGGGTTTCGCGGTCCATCTTGTTCATGAAGGTGAGGATCGGCGTGTTGCGCATGCGGCACACATTCAGCAGCTTGACCGTTTGCTCTTCCACGCCCTTGGCGGAGTCGATCACCATCAGCGCGGAATCGACTGCAGTGAGCACGCGGTAGGTGTCCTCGGAAAAATCCTGGTGCCCCGGGGTGTCGAGCAGGTTGACCACGCAGCCGCGGTACTCGAACTGCATCACCGAGCTCGCCACAGATATGCCGCGCTGCTTCTCGATCTCCATCCAGTCCGAGGTCGCGTGACGGCGGCTCTTGCGCGCCTTCACCGTGCCGGCGAGCTGAATCGCGCCGGAGAACAGCAGCAGCTTCTCGGTAAGCGTGGTCTTGCCTGCGTCAGGGTGGGCGATGATGCCGAAAGTTCGGCGGCGCGCCATTTCGCGCGCAATCCGCTCGGCCGGCGCACGCGCGGCGTCGGCCTCAGCAGTTGGGGAAGATACAAGCTCGACAGCGGCGGCCATGGGCACAGGTGCGCGAAAAGGCGGGCAGTCTACCGGCTCCGGGTGCATAAGTCCATCGACTTGTCGTGGACAGCTACGCGCCCGGCCGGACGGCGCCGGGGTTCCCCCACAGGGCGAATGAGGTTTAGGATAGTCTATCTGACGGTCGACCAGTAACGGAAAACATGATGACGCGCGCCCTGTCCACCGCGGTTCTGACGCTCGCACTCGCCTGCGCCGGCCTCGGGCCCGGGCCGGCGCAGGCGCAGTCGCCCCACACCCACCAGCACAGCTTCGGCGGCGCCGAGCGCTGGGCCGAGGTGTTCGACGACCCCAGCCGCGATGCCTGGCAGAAGCCGCATCAGGTGATCGAGGCCCTGGCGCTCAAGCCCGATGCCACGGTGGCGGACATAGGATCGGGCACCGGCTACTTCGCCGTGCGCCTCGCGCATTTCGTGCCTCAGGGCCGGGTCTACGCGGTGGATATCGAACCGGACATGGTGAAGTACCTCGCCGACCGCGCCAGACGCGAAGGCCTAGCCAATCTCACCGCGGTCGCGGGAGCGCCGGACGATGCGCGCCTGCCGGGCAAGGTCGATCTCGCCCTCATGGTCGACACTTATCACCACATCGAGCAGCGCGAGGGCTACTTTCGCAAACTCGCGCAGTCGCTCAAACCCGGCGGGCGCGTCGCCATCGTCGACTTCAACGCCAAATCCGCGATGGGACCGCCGCCGAGCCAGCGCATCGCGGGCAAGCGCGTGGTGGCCGAAATGGCCAAGGCGGGATACCGGCTCCAGGGCGAACATCGCTTCCTCCCCAACCAGTATTATCTTGTGTTCCAGGCCCGGGGTGAAGACTGACGGCGCAAACGCTCAGGCTGCGCTTGCAGTTCGCGCGCGCGGTGCACGCGCCTCCGGCCGCAGCGGATTCGCCAGATCAGCGCCGATTTCGGCTATGCTTGCCCGCATGCCCCGCCTGATGCGCAATACGCTGGTCTCGGTCCGCGACCTCGTCGTAGCCGCCGGGCCGTTCGTGCTGCTCGCCCTGCTGTTGCTCGCCGGCGCCTATTTTCTGCTCGACCCGGCCCCGCCCAAGCGCGTGGTGCTGGCGACCGGACCGGAGCAAAGCGACTACGCCGAGTTCGGCAAGCGCTATGCGGCCGAACTCAAGCGCTACGGCATCGAGGTGGTGCTAAAGCCCACGGAAGGATCGTCGGAGAACCGGCGCCTGCTGCGCGACTCCGCGCAGGCCATCGACCTGGGTTTCGTGCGCGGCGGCTCGAGCGATGCCACGCGCGCCGCCGACGAGGAAAAAAGCGGCGTGCCGCTGGTGTCCCTGGGCAGCCTCTATCTCGAGCCGGTATGGCTGTTCTACCGCAGCGAAACCGCAAAGCGCCTGAACCGCGAAGCGTCGCTGACGCGCCTCACCGAGCTGCGCGGCTGGCGCGTGAACGTGGGCGCGCGCGGCAGCGGCGTAACCGGCCTCGTCGGCAAGTTGCTGCACGCCAACGGCGTCGAGCGCGACAGCCTGCAGGCGAGCCGCCTGGAGCAGACGCCGGCGGTGGTGGCGCTGCTCGCGGGCGAGATCGATGCGCTCGTCATGACCGCGGCGCCCGAGTCGCTGATGGTGCAGATGCTGCTGCAGACTCCGGGGGTGAAGCTGTTCGAGTTTGCACAGGCCGATGCCTATTCGCGCCGCCTGCCGTTCCTCTCCGCGGTGGTGCTGCCGCGCGGAGTGCTGGACCTCGCCCGCGACCTGCCTGCGCACGACCTGCCGCTCGTTGCCACCACGACCACGCTGGTGGCGCGCGAGGGCACGCACCCGGCGCTGCTGCAACTGTTCGTGCAGGCGGCGCACAACATCCACGGCGGCACCGGCTGGCTCTCGCGCGCCGGGCAATTTCCATCGCCGCAGAACACGGAGCTGCCGCTGGCCAAGGAAGCCGAGCGCTATTACCGCAACGGCCCGCCGCTGCTGCAGCGCTATCTGCCTTTCTGGCTCGCCAACCCGATCGACCGCATGTGGGTGGCGCTGGTGTCCATCATTGCCTTGCTGATCCCGCTCGCGCGCGTGGTGCCGCCGCTGTACGAGTTCCGCATCCGCTCGCGCGTTTTCCGCTGGTACCGGCAGCTGCGCGAAATCGAGCATGCGCTGCAGGCGAAATCGGCATCCGCGGCCGATCTGCTGGACGAAGTGAACAAGCTCGACGCCAAGGCGCAGCACGTCACCGTGCCCCTGTCCTATGCCGACGAACTCTATTCGCTGCGCAGCCACATCCAGCTGGTGCGCGAGCGGCTGGCCTCCTCCGGCTAGGGACCTGGACCGGGCATCAGCCGCCCAGAGTCCTGGACCGCCGCAGCGACAGCGCCCCTCAGCCCATCCGCCCCGGCAGGTAGAGGGCGATAATCGGGAAGCTGATCAGGATCGCGAGGCGAATGAGGTCGGTAATCACGAACGGAATCACGCCCAGGAATATGGTGGTGAAACTCACGTCCTTCACTACGCTCTTGATGACGAACACGTTCATGCCGACCGGGGGATGGATCAGCCCCAGTTCCACCGTCATGACGATGATGACGCCGAACCATATCGGATCGAATCCGAGCGCCGTGATCACCGGGAAAATGATCGGTACGGTGAGGATGATCATGGCCATGGCATCCATGAGGCAGCCAAGCACCAGGTACATCAGCATGATCAGGACCAACACGCCATAGCGGCCCAGTCCCAGGCCTGTCAGAAATACCGTGATCTTCTGCGGCGTCTGCGTGACGGTGAGGAAATAGCCGAACAGGATCGCGCCGATGAGCACGGTGAAGACCGCGGCAGAGGTGCGGGTCGCGTCGAGGAGGGACTTGCGTATGAGGGCTCGCGAAAGGCGCCGGCGCAGGACGCCCAGGACAAACGCGCCGCCTGCGCCGACGCCGCCCGCCTCGGTCGGGGTGAACAGTCCGCCATAGAGGCCGCCAATGACGAACGCAAACAGCAACAGAGGCGCCCACACGTCGCGCAGGCCCTTGATCCGCTGCGTCCAGGTGCTGGGCGTGCCTGCGGGAAGGAACTTTGGCCGCGCAACGCCGATGAGCGCGACTGTAATCACGTACATCGACATCGCGAGAATGCCCGGAAGCACGCCAGCTGCAAACAGTTTGCCGATGTCCTGCTGGGTGATGATGCCGTAGACGGCCAGCACGGTCGACGGCGGCAGCATCGCGCCCAGCGTTCCGCCGGCTGCGATGACACCCGTCGAAAACGTCTGGGGATAGCCGTAGCGGCGCATCTCCGGATAGGCAACATTGGCGAACGTGGCCGCGGTCGCCACCGAAGATCCGCAGATTGCGGCAAAGCCGCCGCACGCCACGACGGTGGCGATGCCAAGGCCGCCCTTCAGATGCCCGACCAGGGTATTCGCCGCCCGGAACAGCTCGCGACTGACGCCCGAATTCGAGACGAATGCCCCCATCAGGATAAACATGGGGATGACCCCGAAGGTGTAATCGGTCACCGTGCGCATCGACGTTTGCCCGACCAGCTTCAGCGCCGGGCCGCCGCCGACCAGATAGCTGTATCCGGTTACGCCGACCAGCCCCATCGCCATCCCCACGGGGACGCGCAACAGCATCAGCACGAACAGGACGATGAAGCCGGTGATGGCAACCCCGTCCGTGCCCAGGGCAAAAGCCTCATTCATCGGGTTGGCTCTGGAGCCTCGGGGCGATCAGATCCGGATGAAATATCAGCCGGTAGGTGCGTATCGCGATCAGGACGACCGCGGACACGTCGCCGGCCCAGGCGACCGCAAAGAACGGCCACGTCGGCAGGCCGAGGTCGTAGGTCAGCACGTGGTCCTCGAGCGTGCCGCGGACTTTGTCAAACAGCATGGTCGTCTGCACCGTCACCACGAACAGCAGCACGAGCGTGGCAAAGATGTCGATCAGGCGCTTGTGCCTCGGCCCAACGGCTCCCCAGACCAGATCGACCGTGATGTGCGTGCCCCTGTAGCTCGTCGCCGCGATGCCCCAGAAAATGAGAATGCCGAGGAGCAGCCGCCCGAAATCGTAGCCATCCGGAATGGAAACGCTGAAGAAATAGCGCAGCATGACCGAGATGAAGATGTCGGCCGCGACGATGCCGACGAATGCTGCCGCCACCAGTTCGATCGAGTCGATCACCCGATCCATGAAGTTGCGCTTCACGTTTTGCTGCATGGGCAGAAACCGGCTATTCGGTAGCTAGGAATGGCTTCAAACGCAGGCGGGTCCGGCCGACGCGCTGGTCGGGCAAACCCGCCTGGACGTGGAGAACGCGGCTCAGAAGCCCGCTTTGTATTTTGTCAGGGATTGCTTCAGGCCGTCGAGCACCGCCTTCGGATCGTAACCACCCTTGCGCACGCTGTCGGCCCATTGTGTCTCGACCGGGGCGACCGCCTTGTGCCAGGCAGCCACCTGGTCCGGCGTCAGCTTGTAGACCTCGTGCCCCGGAACGGTAAGCTTGGCGTGGCCGGCGAACTCGAAGTCGGCCCACGGAGCCGCCACTTTCTCCGCCCACTCGGTGCTGCAGTGCGCGTCGATCACTTTTTTCTGCGCTGCAGACATGGCGTCGTACTTCGCCTGGTTCATGACCCAGACGAAGGGCGTGGTGTAGAGCGGCAAGTCCATGTGGAACTTCACCACCTTGTCGATGCCGAACAGCACGATCGATCCCCAGGGAAAGGTGATCGCATCGGCGACGCCGCGCTCGAGCATGTCGCGCGCCTCGGGCGCCGACGCCTGAACGTTGGTGCCGCCGAGCAGGGTGACCATCTGGCCGACCGTGCTCGTGGCCGGCCGCACTTTCATGCCGCGCACTTCATCGGGCAGGACGATTTTCTTGCGCAAGTGGAAGGCGCCCGGGTCGTGCACGAAGGCGAAGCAGAAATGCACGTCTTTCATTTCCTTGGCGGCGTACTGGCGGTACCAGGCATCGATTGCGGCGCTGCCGCTCTTGCCGTTGGAGAACAGGAAGGGCAGCGAAGCACCGGCGATCACCGGGAAACGCCCGGGTTGGTAGCCCGGGTTGACGTAGGTAAAATCGGCGATCGCGTCGCGCGCCATGTCATAGTGATCGAATGCCTTGCCTAGCTGCTCGGAGGGAAACAAGGCGGAGGCGATGGTTCCGCCGGATGCCTTCTTGATGTCCTCGGCCCATGCCTGCAGCGAGGGGTTGAGCGGGTGCTGGGGGGGGAGCCAGGTTGCAAGCTTCAGATCGATGTGCTTGTCCTGCGCGATCGCATTTCCCATGCATAACGCCAGTGCGAGCGTGCACAGGCCCAACCAGCGTGCGTCTTTCATGTTGCCCTCCTCAGGATATTGAAATCGAGGCGAAGCCTCTCCGGGCTTCGCAGTCCCATCGGATTGTATGTGAGCAGGGCGTATCGCGCAATCTGGCCGCATGGCGAACGAAAGCTGCAAGCCCCGAAGCCGCCCGAGACCGCCGCGATCGGCGGGCGGAGAGCACCATTCAACCCTGGTCCGAGGTCAAGCCTGCGCCTGATTGTCCGGAACAGGCCGAGATTGTGAACCAGGTGCGATCTCGTCGCCGGGTGTCTGAGGCCGGGATGCCTTTATAATGATTCATGAGCAAAACGGCGACCATCCACGGCAAACGCCCGCCGCACGAAGCCACCATCCCGCTGCGCACACCCTTGTTCCGCGGCGAGCGGCGCTTGCGCATCGCACTGGTCGGCATGCCGAACGCCGGCAAGAGCACGCTGTTCAAGGCTGTGTCGAGCACGGCCCCGCGCACCGGCCGGCTGGCCGGCACGCATCGCGCCTACGAAGAATGCACGGTGCAGATCGGCTTCGACGAGGCGAGCGTGATCGAGCTGGCGAGCGTCGGCTCGCTGCACCACCTGGGCGAGGACGATCTGCCGGCGCTGAAGTATCTTCTGTGGGGAGACGAGCGTCCGCCCATATCGCTGCACGAGCCGGGGGGCCCGCCCGCGCCGTTCGCGCCGCCCGACCTGATCGTGCAGGTGGTCGATGCCACGCGCCTGGAGAGCCATCTGGAACTCACGCTGGAACTCTCCCAGCTGGGCCGGCCGATGGTCATGGCCCTGAACATGATGGACGAGGCATGGGACAAAGGCCTGCACATCAACGTCAAGGCCCTGTCAAAGCTGCTGGGGATGCCGGTGGTGCCCACCGTGGCGCTGATGGGGCAGGGCATCTCGGAGTTGTTCAAGACCGCCGTGAATGCGGTGCGCGCGGCCGCCTGCCCGCTGCCGCAGCCGGCGAGCAAGCACATCTGCGACAGCCTCCAGCCCTTGAGCCAGGCGCTGAACCGCCCGGACGTACATGCGGCATTTCGCGTGCCGCATCCGCTGCTGCTGATGCAGGTCGCGGCGGGCGATCCTTATTTCCGCGACGAGTTGGGCCAGCATTTTCCGCAACTCCTGCCGCAGCTGGAGCGATTGCGCAGCGAGGCCGCAGGCAAACTCCCGCGGCCGCTGGAAGAGGAACTGCACGCCGACCGGCATCATCGCGCCGCCACCCTGTTCGAGGCCAGCACGCGCATGGGCGCACCGCATGAAGGCCGCGGCTGGCGTTACTGGCTGGACGAACTGTTCCTGCATCCGCAGTGGGGCCTGATCGGCAGCCTGGGGGTATTTGCCGCGGTACTGTTCATGGTGTTCGAGGTCAGCACCTGGCTCGATGCGATGACCTCGGCGCGCCTGGTCGACGCCCTGGCCGGCTGGCAGCCGACTTCGACCGGCGGGGTCATCGGCCGCGCGGTGGCCGATGGCCTGATTGGACTCATCGGCATCGTTGTGCCCTATATGCTGCCGCTGGTGCTGCTGCTGGTGGCGCTGGAGGAAGCCGGCGTGATGCAGCGCATCGCCTTCGTCGTCGACCGCGGCTTCCACCAGATCGGCCTGCACGGCGGCGTCGCCGTGCCGTTCCTCACCGGCCTCGGCTGCAATGTTCCCGCGATCTCGGCAGCGGCGAAAGTCAGCACCGGCCGCGAGCGCGTCATCGCCTCGGTGCTGATCACCTTCGTTCCCTGCTCGGCGCGCTCCGCCATCATCCTCGCGCTGGCCGGCAAGTACCTGGGCGGCAGCGGCGTGTTCGCCATTTTCGCACTGACCATCGTCGTGGTCGCGCTGATGGGCCGCCTGCTGGCGCGCAACCGGCGCGAATTCGGCCCGGGGCAGGTGCAGGAAATCCCGCCCTACGCGCTGCCGCGCGTTCGCTCGATGCTGTCCGAAACCTGGGCGCGGACCGAGGACATCCTCACTATCGTCACCCCGCTCCTGGTCGGAGGCAGCGTGGTGCTGGCCTTGCTGCACCACGTCGGCGCCGATACGGCGATCAACACGCTGTTCACGCCGGTGACTGCGTGGTGGCTGGGCCTCCCCGTGGTGCTGGGCGTGCCCATCCTTTTCGGCGTGCTGAGGAAAGAGTTGTCGCTGCTGATGATTTATCAGGCGCTCGGAACGTTCGAAGTCGGCACGCGGCTCGACTGGGTGCAGATCACCACCTTCCTGCTGTTCCTCACCTTCTACATTCCCTGCATTTCCACCTTCGCCGTGATGCTCAAAACCATCGGCCGCAAGGATGCGCTCGTCTCCGTATCGCTGTCGGTGGGTGTGGCGCTGCTGGTGAGCGGAGCGGTGCGCCTGCTGCTGGAGGGAGCACGCATGTTTTCGGCCTGATAATCCAGACGGCGCTTCCACAAAACAGAATAATCGGTTCGCGCAATCAACGCTCAACCTCATTTCTTCCGGGACTACGCCATGACCGGCACGCAAACCATCCGCATGCTCGCGCGCTACAACGCCTGGGCGAATAAAGCGCTGTTCGACGCGGTGATTGCCCTGCCGTCCGGGGAGGCGGCGAAAGAGCGTCCGACCCTGTTCAAGAACATGGTCAACACGCTCAACCATCTATACGTCGTCGATCTGATCTGGCAGGCGCATCTGCAGGGACGCGAGCACGGCATAGCGGCACTCAGTGCGGTTCTGCACGCCGATGTCGGGGAACTTTGGCAGGCGCAACAGGCGATCGACGGCTGGTACATAGCCTGGAGCGATGCACTGGCGGAAACTGCGGCCGGCGAGGTCGTGCAGTTCAAGCTCATCGGCGGGAACCAGGGCGCCATGCGCCGCGGCGACATCATGCTGCATGTGGTCAACCATACGAGCTATCACCGCGGCTTCGTCGCCGACCTGTTCTTCCAGGTCCCGGCGCGCCCGCCGCTGACCGACCTGCCGATTTTCCTGAGGGAGACTGCCGCGTGACTGAAAAATCCTTCCGCCGCGAAGACGAGCGCCTGCTGACCGGCAGGGGCTGCTACACCGCCGACTGGAACCTGCCGCGGCAGCTCTACGCCTACTTTCTGCGCGCCGACCGCGCGCACGCGAAAATTCTCGGCATCGACACGCAGGCGGCGCGCGCGCGACCGGGTGTGCAGTTGGTGCTCACCGCCGCCGACCTGGATGAGGCCGGATTCAAGTCGCTCCCCGGGGGCATCGCGTTCGACGGTGTGGCCGGCCAGAAAATGAAAAAACCCTTCTGGCCGGCGCTCGCGCGCACCCGCGTCCACTACGTCGGCCAGCCGCTCGCGCTGGTCGTGGCCGAAAGCGTGCTGCTCGCGCAGGACGCAGCCGAAGACATCGCGCTCGACTACGAGGACCTGCCTGCGGCGGTGGGGTTCGACGACGCGACGCGCGCCGGCGCAACACAGATACACCTCGAGGCGCCGGGCAACCTCGCGTTCGAATACGAGTCGGGCGATGCCGCGGCGGTCGAGGCGGCGTTCGCGCGTGCGGCGTTCACAAGTCGCATGACCATGAACAGCCAGCGCCTGGTCGGCAGCCCGATCGAACCGCGCGCCTTCATCGCCGACCGCGACGCCGGGAGCGGCGTGGTCACCGTGTATACGCCGAGCCAGGGCATCAACGGCATGCGCGGCCAGCTGGCGCAGGTCACCGGCTTGCCCGCGGAAAAGCTGCGCGTGGTCACGCGCGACGTCGGCGGCAGCTTCGGCATTCGCGGCCCCGCCTACGCCGAGTCGATCGCGCTGGTGCTCGCCACGCAGAAACTCGGCCGCCCGGTGAAATGGGTGGCGACGCGATCGGAGCTGTTCCTGTCGGAGAACCACGGCCGCGCATTGTCGCTGACGGGCGAGCTTGCGCTCGACGCCGGCGGGCGCTTCCTCGCCATCCGCTTCGACGACCGCGGCGACCTCGGGGCTTATGCCACCATGTTCGGCGCCCTGGTCGGCACGCGCAATCTCGCCATCACCATGGGCGGCGTCTACCGCATCCCGGCGCTGTACGCGCGCGCCCGGCTCGCCTACTCGAACGCCACGCCGGTGTCCTCCTACCGCGGCGCCGGGCGGCCGGACATCGCCTGCGCCATCGAACGGCTGGTCGATCACGCTGCGGCCGAACACGGTTTCGACCCGGTCGAGCTGCGGCGCCGGAATTTCGTCCCGCCCGAAGCCATGCCCTACAAAACCGCAAACGGTACCACCTACGACTGCGGCGAATTCGCCGCGGTGATGGACAAGGCGCTCGCGCTCGCCGACTGGGCGGGATTTCCCGCGCGGCGCGAGCAATCGGCGCGCGCGGGGAGGCTGCGCGGCATCGGCATGGCCACCTTCCTCGAAGCCAGCGGCGCGGGGGGCGCGCCCAGGGATGAGGTATTCGCGCGCTTCGATGCCGACGGCGACCTGCACCTCTATGCGGTATCGCAGTCCGGCGGCCAGGGCCACGAAACGACCTTCGTCAACATCGTCACTTCAGAGTTGGGCATATCAGGCGAACGTGTGCATTTCCACGAAGGCGACCCGGATCTGCCGCAGGTAGGCAACGGCACCGGCGGCTCGCGCTCGCTGTACGGCGCGGGCAGCGCGTTCAAGCTGCTCGGGCCGAAAATCATCGACACGGCGAAAGTGCACGCCGCCGCAGCGCTTCGCGCTGGCCATGGGGTGCTTCGCGCTGGCCACGGGGTGCTTCACGCTGGCCAGGGTGTGCCGGGCGCGGAATTGCCGGCGGTGGAATACGCAGATGGCGCCTTCCACGCGGCGGGCCGCAGCATCGGCCTGTTCGAACTGTCGCGCCGGCTCGCCGCGACTGCGGGCACGGCGCAGACCGCGGCGCATCGCGCAGCGCACC
The DNA here is from genome assembly GCA_017880745.1 of Burkholderiales bacterium. GTDB lineage: Bacteria > Pseudomonadota > Gammaproteobacteria > Burkholderiales > SG8-39 > 2-12-FULL-64-23. The sequence goes on along the minus strand of JADGRR010000001.1, from coordinate 4,807 downwards.
CGATGGATTGCGCCGCCGATTGCCTGTTCGGCGTGACTTTCCCCAATGGCTGCCACATCGCAGAGGTCGAAATCGATGCGGACACCGGCACGGTGGACCTGCTCGCCTATACCACCGTGGATGACGTCGGCAACGCCATCGATCGCGCCAGCGTCGAGGGGCAGGTGCACGGCGGCGTGATGCAGGGAGTGGGACAGGCACTGGGCGAACACGCGATTCACGATCACGAAACGGGGCAACTGCTTACCGGCAGCTTCATGGACTACCCGATGCCGCGCGCCGACTGGATGCGCGGCATACGCTGCGGCGAGCACCCCGTGCCGACCAAGGCCAACGCGCTCGGCGCCAAGGGCGTGGGCGAATCCGGCACCTCCGGCGCGCTGCCTGCGACCATGAACGCAGTCCTCGCCGCGCTGCGACCCGCGGGCGTGCGCGAGCTCGACATGCCGGCGACGCCAAACCGGGTATGGCGCGCGCTGCGGGCTGCGCGCCCTGTTGCTGCCCGCGGGACCGGTAACTAGCCGCCTCCGCGATCGCGACGGCGGGCCCGATTCGACCGCTCGCCGATCCGCGGTTGCGTTTATACTCTCGACAAGAGCGCCGAAGGGCTCCCATTTGCCTCCCATTTGCAAGCTGTCATGACGCCCCCCGACCCGACTCCGACCGTTTCCCTCGTAGGGCAGATGCTGCGCTTGCCCGAGGAGATTTCGCGGGTGCTCAACTCGCTGGTTATGCGCGGGGAGCCAATCGTCTCCGACCTGGGGGGCGGCAAGCGGCTGTTCCACTCGAGACTGCGCTTCGTCGATCCGGCGTGGGCCTACATCATCATGGAGCTTAGCGCAGACGAAATGGCCAATCAGGCCCTGCTGGCCCGGCCGCGCGCGACATTTCACGCCGAACCCGGCGGCTGGCGAGTCGAGTTTGCCGCGGCAGACCCGCAGCCAACCTCCCCGCACGAAGGCGCTCCGGGAATCCGCTTGCGCTTTCCCGAGCTCGTCGTGGGCCATCGGCGCCGCGCCGATGAACGCATGGAAGCGCCAACGCAGAACCAGTTGCGCTGCATCCTCGACGAGGGCGGCGTGATACCTTTCGACGGCACCATGGTCAACGTCAGCAAGGGCGGGATTGCCTTCCTGCAATACGATCCGCAGATCAGCCTGGAGCCGGGAACAGTGCTCAGGGGCTGCCGTATCGACAGCTCGAACGGAGATTCGATCGTGGTGGACATGGAGGTGCGCTATTCACAGCTCGTGGACCTCCCGGACGGCGGGCAGGTGCAGACCTCCGGCTGCCGTTTCCTGAATCTGTCGCCCGAAGCGACCGCGCGGATCGAGGAGTTGTTCGACCTGAAACCCTAGCAGGCCGTTGAAAATCGCTTTCCGGGCGGAACACTGTGCGTGTGAACCAAACCCTCTCACAGGGAAGCGGTTTTCGGCAGCCTCTGAAATGGGGGTATAAAAGGGGGCGTGCCCCCTTTTTCAACGCCCTGCTAGGGCCTGCTGCCGCGCACCCCGATCCCGTCCGCCATCGCTGCGGTACCATAAGGGTTTCTGGCCCATTGAACCGGGCCATCCGAGAAAAGGAGACTGAAGCATGAGTTCTCGCAACAAAGTTGCCATCGTCACCGGCGCCGGCACCGGCATAGGCAAGAGTGCGGCGCTTGCGCTGCTCAACGACGGGTATCGCGTCGGACTGGTTGGGCGGCGCAGGGAGTTGCTCGACAAGACGGCGGCGGATGCGGGACCGGCGGCCGCGAACACGCTGGTCCTGCCCGCCGACGTGGGCAATCCGGAATCGGTGAAAGCCCTGTTCGCCAAGTTGAAGCAGGCCTGGGGACGGCTGGACGTACTGTTCAACAACGCCGGCATGGGCGCACCGGCGATCCCGATGGAAGACCTCGGCTTCGAGCAGTGGAAAGCGGTGGTGGATGTCAACCTCACCGGCATGTTCCTGTGTTCGCAGGAAGCGATCAAAATCATGAAAAGCCAGGAACCCCGCGGCGGGCGCATCATCAACAACGGTTCGATCTCGGCCCATGCGCCGCGGCCCAACTCGGCCCCCTACACGGCGACGAAGCACGCGGTCACCGGTCTCACCAAGTGCATCTCGCTCGATTGCAGGAAGTACGACATCGCCTGCGGTCAGATCGACATCGGCAACGCCGCGACCGAGATGACCGAGCGCATGAAAAACGGCGTGGCGCAGGCAAACGGTTCGATCGCGATCGAACCGCGCATGGACGTGATCCACGTCGGCAGCGCGGTGCTCTACATGGCCAACCTGCCGCTGGATGCGAACGTGCAGTTCATGACCATCATGGCGACGAAAATGCCCTTCGTCGGGCGTGGATAGGCGCACAGGGTCGGCGGGTCAGCGGCCGCCGGAGCGGCGCGCGGCGCGGCGGGCGGACCGGTCCAGGTAGCGCCACAGCAGCGCGAGCGAGCCGCCGGATACGATGTGCCAGATGCCCCACAACCCCGCCACCGCAACCATCGCCAGATCGGAGTTGAACTGCGCGGCGATGATGCCGAGCGCGAGGCCGGAGTTCTGCATTCCGCCCTCGATGACCACCGCCCGCCGGTCGGGGACGGAGAGGCGCGCGAGCACCGACGCGCCGTAGCCGAGAGCCAGGCCGAGCGCGTTGTGCCCGATCACGATCGGCAGCGTGCGCGTGATCTCGATCAGGAACAGTTTCCACTGCGCCGCAACGGCTCCGACGATGAACAGCATCAGCGCCGCCACCGCGAACCGTCCCAGGGGCTTGCGCAGGCGCACTGCCAGCTGCGGCGCGCGATGCGAGGTGAGCAGCGCCGCGCTCATCGGCAGCGCCAGCAGCAGCACCAGGCTGACGACGAGCTCGCGCGGGTCCACCGCGATCGCGCGCGCCCAAGCCTCGGTGCGCGGGTTGGCCGCGATCATCAGGCTGAAGTTGAGCGGCGTGAACACGAGCGCCAGCACGTTCGAGACCGCCGAGATGGAAAGCGACAGCGCCAGGTTGCCGCGTCCGAAATAGGTGACCACGTTCGACAGCGCGCCGCCGGGGCAGGCGGCCACCAGCATCATCGCCGCCATGGTCGCCGCCGGCAGATCGAGCACGAGCGTGACGCCCAGGGTGGCGGCCGGCAGCAGCACGAACTGCGCCACCAGGCCCGCCCCCACCGCGAGCGGATGGCGCGCAACGTAGCGGAAATCCTGCACGCGCAGATCCAGGGACACGGCGTAGACCATGGTCGCCAGCACGGCCATCAAGATGCTCTGTTGCATGCCCTTTCCTCCGTCTGGAGCGTGCCCGGGTCATCCGCGTCCCGGACCGGTGCGGTGGCAGACGTGGACTGACGCGCGTTATTCTCGTATATTCCCGCGCTGGACTGTGCGTGCCGGAGCGCCTGAGCGGCTCACATAGTAGCATTAGAAAACAGCGCGGCAATTGCGCTTATCTGGCACCATATAGCGAACTGTCGCCATAAGGCAGCATGTCACACCACACCGAAAGACTCGCGATCCTGTTCGCAGATATCAGCGGCAGCACCATGCTGTACGAAACGCTGGGAAACGCGCTGGCGCGCCAGATGGTCGTGCGCTGCCTGGCGCTGATGAGCGGCCGGCTGGGGGCGCATCGCGGCACGCTGATCAAGACCATAGGCGATGAAATCATGTGCACCTTTCCCAGCGCGGAAGCGGCGTTGCGCGCTGCCTGCGACATGCAGGAGGCGGTGGACAACGGCAGGCCGGGAGGCGACACGCCGATGTACATCCGCATCGGATTCAATTACGGCGACGTGATCCGTGAAGCGAACGACGTGCACGGTGATTCCGTCAACGTGGCCGCGCGCATCACCGAAGTGGCGCGTGCACGCCAGATCCTCGCCACCCATGCCGCGGTCGACGCGCTGCCGCCGGAATTGCGCGACAAGGCGCGCCATATCCGGCGCGCCAGCATAAAAGGCCGACAGCAGCCACTCGATTTGTTCATGATCGTATGGAGGGCCGACGACGGCGAGCGCGTTCGCGTCGGCATCCCAGCCTACCGCAAACCCGAGGGCCAGCAGGAGCAATTGGTCCTGCGCCACCGCGATCAGCAATTCACGGTCAGCGAGAGGAGCATGACGGCCGCCCTCGGCCGCAGCGAGGCCTGTGCGATTGTAATCCGCGACGAATTCGTCTTGGAACGGCATGCAATCGCGGAATATCAGCTGGGCAAGTTCTTTGTCTCGGATCGGAGCACCAGCGGTACTTACATCTATTTCAGCGGCGGCGAAACAGTGCATGTCGTGGGCGAGGACACCATGCTGCGCGGCTCCGGCGCCATCCTCCTGGGGCGGCCGTTCTCCGAAAACCTCGCGGGGGTCATCGAGTTTTCGGTGCACCTAGCCCCGACCTTGCGCTGAAACCGCTTTCCGCTTCGATTTGCGCAAACCCCGCGCCGGGGGCAATCGATTGTGGGAGCGAGCTTGCTCGCGAACGATGGAATTCGCGAGCAAGCTCGCTCCCACGAGGGCACCGCTCCTACTTCAACGGCTTGTAGCGTATCCGCTTCGGCTTGGCCGCTTCCTCGCCCAGACGCTTCACCTTGTCCGCTTCATACTCGTGGTAATTGCCGTCGAAGAAGCTCACCTTGGAATCGCCCTCGAACGCGAGGATGTGGGTGGCGATGCGGTCGAGGAACCAGCGGTCGTGGGCGATGACGAGCACGCTGCCGGCGAATTCCAGCAACGCGTCTTCCAGCGCGCGCAGGGTCTCCACGTCGAGGTCGTTGGTGGGCTCGTCCAACAGCAGCACATTGCCGCCGGCGATCAGCGTCTTGGCG
>JADGRR010000482.1 GCA_017880745.1 Burkholderiales bacterium | reverse complement strand
TACTCCTTATCGTCGATTGGGGCCCGGCCTGGCGGATGCGGATCGGGGCCGGTTGCGCGGCTCATTCTACGCATTAGACCCACGCTTGTCCAAGCACGGGAGCAGGGTGCGGGCGCGGCCCGAAGCGCGGCCGAAGGCCGGCACTCGATCCGGCCATTTGGCCACTGCGCGCCGGTATCAGCCGCGGTCGCAGCCTGGACCTGTGCTTCCCCGCTCAGGGCTTCCGCTGCGCTCCAGTCAGAACAGATGCACGGCAGTCGGCCAGAAAAAGCCGATCAGCGAAAACGCCACGCCGAAGGCACCGAGCGTCCCTGCGACCCACACGAGCAGGTTCAGCCCGGTGATGATGGCGGCCGATGCCAGCACGATGGCGATTTGCACCGCGCCGGAGGCGGTTTCGTAGTTGTGGTACGCGGCGAGTGAGCGGTCGCGTTTCTGCTCGGCGGCCTTGGCGCGCGCGGCGAGTTCCTTGCGGCCCTCGTTGGTCTCGGGCTCCGAGTCGTAGCGTTCCGCGTTCTTGCGCCAGCCGGCAATCTGGGCCTCGATGAGATCCCTCGCCTTCGGATCGGCGGTTCGCGCCAGTTCCAGCGCGGCAGCTTCGGCCGCGGTTTTCACCGTGGTGAGGCGTATCGTCTTCGCCTGGAAGAAGGCCCACAGGTTCGACGCCTCGATATTCAGGCTCAACGCCTGCGTCTGGGCCCCCTTGCCGAGGGTTTCCGAGAACGCCAGCACCAGCGCCAGAATCGCGATGAGCAAGCCGATCTTCTTGCTGCCTTCGTCGTGATGCGCGGGGCCGTGTTCGTGTCCTGGCGACATGTGAAATTCCTGCTTAGGTGATCGAGGGCGCCTATTGTCCTGCTTTTTCGTGACTTGGCAATGGCAGATTGCTGGCCGGAGACAAATTCCGCCTTTGCCATCTCCTCGCAGAAGGGGATAGAGTACAACCCATGATCTGATGGAGCAACCGATGTCCGAATCACCGATGTGGGCGCCCAGCCAGGCGCTGATCGAGCAAGCCAATGTTACCGCTTTCGCGCGCCGGGCGATTCGGCGCTGGAAGCTCGGGATCAACACCTATCCGGATTTCTACGCGTGGAGCGTGGACCATCCCGAGCAGTTCTGGGATTCGGTGTGGGAATCCTGCGGTGTGATCGCCTCGAAAAAAGGCGCGCGCGTGCTGATCGACGGCGAGCGCATGCCCGGCGCGAAGTGGTTTCCCGAGGCGCGGCTCAATTTCGCCGAGAACATGCTGCGCCGGCGCGACGCGACCGACGCATTCGTGTTCTGGGACGAGACCGGTCCACGCCGCCGCATCAGCTACGCCGAACTGCAGGCCGAGGTGTCGCGCGTGGCGCAGGCGATGCGCGCCGAGGGGCTCTCGGCCGGCGACCGCGTCGCCGCCTTCATGCCCAACATGCCGGAGACGGCGGTGCTCGCGCTGGCGGCGATCTCGATCGGCGCGGTCTGGTCCTCCTGCTCGCCCGATTTCGGCACCGACGGCGTACTCGACCGTTTCGGCCAGACAGAGCCGAAGCTGCTGTTCTGCGCCGACGGCTACCTCTACAACGGAAAAGCGTTCGAATCGCTTGCCCGCGTGCAGGAGATCGCGGCAAAGCTGCCGAGCGTGCGCCGCGTGGTCGTGGTGCCGCATTTGGCATTGCACTCCTTGCAGTCGGCTCTGCACTCCTTGCAGTCGTCGGCCGCGCCCGAGGTGTCGGGCATCGCCAATGGGCTCGGCTACGCCGACTGGATCGCGCCTTATGCGCCGGGCGCGATCGCCTACGCGCAGCTGCCATTCGACCATCCGCTCTACATCCTGTTTACCTCGGGCACCACCGGCAAGCCCAAATGCATCGTGCACGGCGCGGGCGGGACGCTGTTGTCCGCGCTCAAGACCTACAAGCTGCAGTTCGACGTGCGCCCGCTCGACCGCTTTTTCTACTACACCACCTGCAACTGGGTGATGTGGAACCTGCTGTTCCAGGGCCTGCTGGCCGAGGCGAGCGTGATGCTCTACGACGGCTCGCCGTTCGTGCGCGACGCGGCGATCCTGTTCGACTTCTGCGACGCCGAGCGCTTCACCCAGTTCGGCACCTCGGCCAAGTTCATCGACGCCATCGCAAAGCGCGGGCTGAAACCGGGAAAGACCCACAACCTGGCCTCTGTGCGCACTATTATCTCCACCGGTTCGCCTCTGGTGCCCGAGAGCTACGACTACGTCTATCGGGAGCTCAAGCGCGATGTATGCCTGTCGTCGATTTCCGGCGGCACCGACATCATGGGGTGCTTCGCCGACGCCAATCCCATCCTGCCGGTGTGGCGCGGCGAGCTGCAATGCCGCAGCCTGGGCATGAAGGTCGAGGTGTGGGACGAGGAGGGCCGCGCGCTGGTGGGGCAGAAAGGTGAACTCGTCTGCACCCGGCCGTTTCCGTCGATGCCCGTCGGCTTCTGGAACGACCCCGACGGCAAGCGCTACCACGAGGCCTATTTCGCACGCTATCCCAACGTCTGGTGCCACGGCGATTACTGCGAGCTGACCGCGCGCGGGACCATGATCGTCTACGGACGCTCGGACGCGACGCTGAACCCGGGCGGCGTGCGCATCGGCACCGCCGAAATCTACGGCCAGGTCGAGAAAATCGACGCGGTGGAGGAGGCAGTCGCCATCGGCCAGCTGTGGCCGCCCGAGCAGCCGAGCGACACGCGGGTGGTACTGTTCGTCAAACTGCGGCCGGGCCTGGTGCTCGACGCCGAGCTTGCGGAGCGCATCCGCCGCCAGATCCGCGAGCACACCACGCCGCGCCACGTGCCGGCGCGCATCGTGCAGGTGCCGGACATTCCGCGCACCAAGAACGGCAAGGTGGTGGAACTCGCGGTAAAGGCGATGGTGCACGGCATGCCGGTGACGCACACCGACGCGCTCGCCAATCCGGAGGTGCTGGGGCTGTTCCGGAACATGCCCGAACTGGCCATTTGAGGCGACAGGTCCAAGCGCTCCGCGTTTGCGCCTGATTGCGCAGGCGTCACGCGCGCGCCTGCGCGCCCGCTGCCGATGATGACGATGGGCGCCACGGGGGTGCTCAAGCGGCCGTCAGTTCGGCCATCTCGAAATCGGCCTTGGCCACGCCGCAGTCACGGCAGGCCCAGTCCGCGGGGATGTCCTCCCAGCGGGTACCGGCCTCGATGCCCACCTCGGGCAGGC
>JADGRR010000481.1 GCA_017880745.1 Burkholderiales bacterium | reverse complement strand
CCCGAACAAGCGGGAAGCAAACAGCTTCGCTTGTTTCGGGAACTTCCATCGCGCAAAATTGTGTAGTTGCGCGGACGGGAGGCCGTCCGCGCGGATTGTCGATTGCGCACGGATGAAAAGCACATCCGTGCGCAATCGACGATCTTGGATAAAACCCCCACGCCGCGTTTGATGTTAACCATAACCGTGTTTTCTGTACGGATGCGCTTTTCATCCGTACAGAAAACACGGTTGGCGCGTGCAGCGCGCAAGTCCGCTGGCGACTTGCAACAGTTACTTAGCGCTTAAGACGCCGTATATAATCCTGTCAACATTTCACCCACAAAATATCAAAGGATGTTCCGCATGTCCGCCTTCGACTGGCAGTTTCCGTACGCCTCCTACCGCAAGCCCATCCTCGCCAGCAATATCGTGGCGACGGCGCAGCCGCTCGCGGCACAGGCCGGGCTGTACATGCTGCAACAGGGCGGCAGCGCGATGGACGCGGCGCTGGCTACCGCCATCGCGCTGACGGTGCTGGAGCCGGTCTCGAACGGCATCGGCAGCGACGCTTTCGCCATCGTTTGGGACGGAAAAAAGCTGCACGGTCTCAACGCCTCCGGCCGTTCGCCCGCCGCCTGGACACCGGAATTTTTCAAGGACCACCAGACCATGCCACAGCGCGGCTGGAATGCGGTGAGCGTGCCCGGTTGCGTCTCGGCCTGGGTGATGTTGTCGGAACGCTTCGGCAAATTGCCTTTCGCCGAGCTGTTCGAGCCGGCCATCGGCTACGCCCGCGACGGCTATCTGGTCTCGCCCACCATCGCCAAGCAATGGGCCAACCAGGCGGTGGAGTTGCAGGCGCAGCCCGGCTACAAGGAGGCGTTCATGCCCCGCGGCCGCGCGCCGCTGCCAGGCGAGAAGTTCAGCTTTCCGGACCAGGCGAAAACGCTCGAGCTGATCGCGCAAACCCGCGGCGAAGCCTTTTACCGCGGCGAGATCGTACGAAAAATCGCCGCGCACGCCAAAGAGCATGGGGCGCTGATGACCGCAGCCGATTTCGCCGCGCACACCTCGGACTGGGTCGAGCCGCTGGCGCAGGATTACCGCGGCTATACCCTGCATGAGCTGCCGCCGAACGGCCAGGGTATTGCCGCGCTGATGGCGCTGGGCATCCTGCAGCACTTCGACGTGGCGAGCTACCCGGTCGATTCGGCCGACAGCGTGCACCTGCAGATCGAGGCGATGAAAGTCGCGTTCGCCGACGTCTACCGCTATGTGTCCGATCCCAAGTCCATGACGGTACGCAATGCGGAACTGCTCGACCCGGCGTATCTTGCCGCGCGCGCGCGGCTGATCGATTTGAAGCGGGCGCAGAACTTCGAGCAAGGCACGCCGCCCAAGGGCGGAACGGTCTATCTCACCGCCGCCGATGCGAGCGGCATGATGGTGTCCTTCATCCAGTCCAATTACATGGGCTTCGGCTCCGGGGTGGTGGTGCCGGGCACGGGCGTCAGCCTGCAAAATCGCGCCCACACGTTCACGCTGCAGGCCGGGCATCCGAACCAGGTGGGCCCAAGCAAACGCCCGTTTCAGACCATTATCCCCGGCTTCGTCACCAAGAATGGGCAGGCGGTAATGAGTTTCGGCGTGATGGGCGGCAGCATGCAGCCGCAGGGCCACGCACAGATCATGGTGCGGCTCGCCGACTACGGGCAGAACCCGCAGGCCTGCTCCGACGGCCCGCGCTATCGCGTGGTCGAGGGCCTGCGCGTCAACGTTGAGCCCGGGTTTTCCAGGGAGACGCTGGCGGAGCTGGAGCGCCGCGGCCACCAACTGGAGGAACTGGCGCAGGGCTATCTGGATTTCGGCAGCGCGCAGCTGATCTACAAGCTCGAAGACGGTTATCTCGGCGCCTCCGACCCGCGCCGTGACGGGCAGGCGGTAGGGTTCTGAACAGTTTGCTTCAGGTTTGTGCGACTCATATGCGGCGTCTTAAGTACTGTCGCAGGCCACCGGCGGAATTGCGCGCTACGCGCGCCAACCGTGTTTTCTATACGGATGAAAAGCGCATCCGTATAGAAAACACGGTTATTAATGAAAGCAACAACGTCGTTGGGTTTTTATACGGGATCGTCGATTGCGTGCGGATGTGCTTTTCATCCGCACGCAATCGACGATCCGCGCGGACAGCTTTTCGTCCGCGCAAAAGATCGCAACTCTGCAACAACAGGACGGGCGCAATTCAGGCCGCCGCATTTAGGAGTCATCCATGCTGAAGCTTTGGGGACGCAACAACTCGGTCAACGTGCAGAAAGCGATCTGGTGCCTGGAAGAGTTGAAGGTGCCCTACGAGCGCATCGATGCGGGCATGCAGTACGGCGTGGTCAACGAGCCGCAGTTCCGCAAGATGAATCCCAACGGTCTGGTGCCGGTGATCGAGGACGGCGGCGCGGTGATCTGGGAGTCGAACGCCGTCGTGCGCTATCTGGGCGCGAAATACGGCAAAGGCAGCCTGTGGGCCGAAGACCCGGCGGCTCGCGCGCAATCCGACAAGTGGATGGACTGGTGCGCGACCGTGTACTGGCCGCCGATGCGCACCGTATTCTGGGGCCTGGTCAGAACGCCGCCGGAGAAGCGCAATCTGGAAGAGATCGAGGCCGCGCGCAGGAAAGCGGGCGAGATCCTGACTATCCTCGATGCCGCGCTCGCCGGGAGCGACTACATTGCCGGCAGCGCGCTTACCATCGGCGATATACCTCTGGGCGCCATCAGCTGGCGCTGGTTCGGCATCGACATGGAGCGGCCGTCGCGGCCCAACGTGGAAGCCTGGTTCAAGCGCCTTTCCCAGCGCGAAGCGTTCAGGAAAAGCGTGCTGCTGCCGCTAAACTGATAACCATGACCCAAGCCCAATTCAAAGACAAAATCGCCGTCGTCACCGGCGCCGCCAGCGGCCTCGGTCTGGCCATCGCCGAGCGCCTCGCCGCCGACGGCGCCAAGGTGGTCGTATCCGACATCAACGCCAGCGCAGGCAAGGACGTGGCGGCCCGGCTGGGCGGAACCTTCGTGCAAGCCGACATGGGCAAGCGCGCCGATTGCCGCGCGCTCGTCGACCAGGCCCTGTCCGCGTACGGCACGGTGCACATCCTGGTCAACAATGCCGGCTTCCAGCACGTCGAAACCATCGAGGCCTTTCCCGAGGACATGTGGGACAAGATGCAGGCGG
>JADGRR010000480.1 GCA_017880745.1 Burkholderiales bacterium | reverse complement strand
TTCGGCGCGCAGGCGCGTGCCGTCGCAGGCCGGGCAGGGCTTGCTGTTGAGGTATTTCGCCAGTTCCTCGCGCACCACGATGGAATCGGTTTCCTTGTGGCGGCGCTCGAGGTTCGGGATCACGCCCTCGAAGTCGTGCTCGCGCACGACGGTGCGGCCGCGTTCGCTCAGATAAGAGAAGGCGACTTTTTCCTTGCTGCCGTAGAGCACGATGTCCTGCGCCGTTTGCGGCAGCTGGTCGAACGCCGCCTCGACGTCGAAGCCGAAGTGCGCTCCGAGGCTGGTGAGCATCTGGAAGTAGAACTGATTGCGCCGGTCCCAGCCCTTGATCGCGCCGCTGGCAAGACTCAGATGCGGGTGCGCCACAACGCGGCGCGGATCGAAGAACTCGATCGCACCCAGGCCGTCGCATTCCGGACAGGCGCCCATAGGATTGTTGAAAGAGAACAGGCGCGGTTCCAGTTCGGCCAGGGAATAACTGCAGGCCGGGCAGGCGAACTTGGCCGAGAACAGGTGCTCCTTGCCCGAGTCCGTCTCCACGGCAATGGCGCGGCCATCGGCATGGCGCAGCGCGGTTTCGAAGGATTCGGCCAGGCGCTGCTTCAACTCCGGCCGGACCTTGAGCCGGTCCACCACCACGTCGGTGGTGTGTTTGACGTTCTTGGACAGCTTGGGCAGGGCGTCAATGTCGTAGATCTTGCCGTCCACCCGCAGGCGCACGAAGCCCTGCGCGCGCAGTTCGGCGAACAGGTCGGCCTGCTCGCCCTTTCGTCCGGCGACGACGGGTGCGAGGATCATCAGCTTCGAGTCCTCGGCCAGGGCGAGCACATGGTCGACCATCTGCGCCACCGACTGTGCCTCCAGCGGCAGCGCGTGCTCGGGGCAGTAGGGTGTGCCGACGCGGGCGTACAGGAGGCGCAGGTAGTCGTGGATCTCGGTCACCGTGCCGACGGTGGAGCGCGGGTTGTGGCTGGTGGCTTTTTGCTCGATCGCGATCGCGGGCGACAGCCCCTCGATCAGGTCGACGTCGGGCTTTTCCATGAGCTGCAGGAACTGCCGCGCATACGCGGACAAGGATTCCACGTAGCGCCTCTGGCCCTCGGCATAGAGCGTGTCGAAGGCAAGCGATGATTTTCCCGAACCCGACAGCCCCGTGATCACGATCAGCCGGTTGCGCGGCAGGTCGAGATTCAGGTTCTTCAGATTGTGCGTGCGTGCGCCGCGAATCCTGATTTGGTCCATGCTGGCCGGACATCCAAACCTGCTAATATACGAGATTACGCTGCCACTACGCTACTGCCTCGTTATGTCGTCCGTTTCCTCCAACCGCATGTCACCCCTGGAAATCCGCGCAAGTCTTTCTCTTGCATCGATTTTTGCCCTGCGCATGCTGGGGCTGTTCCTGATCCTGCCGGTGTTCGCGGTGCATGCGATGCACCTCAAGGGAGGCGACGACCACACTCTGGTGGGCATCGCGCTCGGCGCCTATGGCCTGACGCAGGGCGTGCTGCAGATCCCTTATGGCATGGCCTCCGACCGCCACGGACGCAAGCGCATCATCATCCTGGGCCTGGTGCTGTTCGCACTCGGCAGTTTCATCGCCGCCATGGGGAACGACATCTACGTCATCATCGCCGGCCGGGCCGTCCAGGGCGCGGGCGCGATCTCCGCGCCGGTGATGGCGTTTCTGTCCGATCTGACGCGCGAACAGCACCGCACCAAGGCGATGGCGCTGGTGGGTTCAAGCATTGGTTTGATGTTCGCTCTGTCCCTGGTCGGTTCGCCCCTGCTCTACCGCCACATCGGCATGGGCGGCATCTTCGTCCTCACCGGCGTGCTGGCGCTGATAGCGATCTGGGTGGTGGTGAGCGTGGTGCCGGAAGAGACATTGCAGAAGATCGACGCCGAGGAACACGTCGAGCCGGCCCGCCTGGGCGACGTGCTGAGAAACCCGGACCTGCTGCGGCTCAACTTCGGTATTTTCTCGCTGCACGTGGTGCAGATGGCGATTTTCGTGGTGGTGCCGCTTGCTCTGGTGAGCGCGGGCGGGCTCGCGGTGGACCAGCACTGGAAAGTCTATCTGCCGGTGGTGCTGGCGTCTTTCCTGCTGATGCTGCCGCCGATTTTCTACGCCGAGAAAAAAGACCGCATCAAGCCGGTATTCCTCGCCTGCATCGGACTGATGGCGGTGGTGCAACTGGGCTTCGTGTTCGCGCTGCAGAATTTCACCGCGCTTGTCATCCTGATGCTGGGCTTCTTCGTTGCTTTCAATGTGCTGGAGGCAAGCCTGCCGTCGCTGGTATCGCGCACGGCGCCGGGGCGCGCCAAGGGCACGGCCTTGGGCGTGTACAACACGACCCAGTCATTGGGTTTGTTCGTCGGCGGTGCCGCGGGCGGCTGGCTGATGCAGCATCAGGGGCAGGCGCCGGTGTTTGTGTTCGGTACGGTACTGATTGCGCTGTGGGGGATCGCCGCCGCAGGCATGCGTGTGCCACAGCGCGCGCGCGAGCGCGGCGCGGACGCGGCCGGAGGTACGGCGCTGGGCAACGAGTCGGCCAGGTAGTAGTACAGGATAGAAAACCAAAGAGGAGACTTGAAATGGCATCGGTCAACAAAGTGATAGTCGTAGGTAACCTGGGCAAAGATCCGGAGACTCGCTTCCTGCCCGACGGCAAGGCGGTCTGCAGTTTCTCGGTGGCTACAACGGACAAGTGGACTGACAAGGCCACGAACGAAAAGAAAGAGGCGACGGAATGGCACCGCATATCGAGCTTCGGCAGGCTCGCGGAAATATGCGGCGAGTATCTGAAGAAGGGCAGCCAGGTCTATATCGAAGGCAAGCTGCGCACGCGCAAATGGCAGGACAAGGAAGGCCAGGATCGCTACACCACCGAGATCATCGCCGACGCGATGCAGATGCTGGGCTCCAGGAGCGGCATGGGCGGGGGTGAACCGCGCGAGCCGCGCGAACCGTCGGCGGCGGCAGAATCCAGGCCGGCGAAGAAGCCTGCCGGCCAGTTCCAGGACATGGACGACGATATTCCTTTCTAGAAATACCTAGCTCCTTGAAAAGGCAGGGTTTGCCCATAGATTCTCCATGGGGAAGCCCTGCTTTTCCGCTATAATCGATATCTTTTTCGCTGGTTGGAGGGCATCGTGCCTATTTACGAATATCGTTGCTCGTCTTGCGGGTTCCAGAAAGAGTA
>JADGRR010000479.1 GCA_017880745.1 Burkholderiales bacterium | reverse complement strand
TCGCCGATGCGATAGCGCTGCGGCACGCGCACGTCGTCGAGGAAAATCTGCGCCGTGTCGGAGGACCACATGCCGAGTTTCTTCAGCTTGCGCGCGACGCTCACGCCCTTGGTTTTCATCGGCACGCAGATCAGCGACTTGTTCTTATGCGCCGCTCCCTGGCCGGTGTTGGCGAGCAGGCACATCCAATCGGCCTGGGTGCCGTTGGTGGTCCACATCTTGCCGCCGTTGATGACGTAATCGTCGCCGTCCTTCCTCGCGGTCGTCTTGATCGAGGCGACATCGGACCCGGCCCCGACTTCGGACACGCCCAGGCAGGCGACGAAATCGCCGGCGATCGACGGCGCGAGGAATTCGCGGCGCAACGCGTCCGAGCCAAAGCGCGCCAGCGCCGGCGTCGCCATGTCCGTCTGCACGCCGATCGCCATCGGGATGCCGCCGCACTGGATATGGCCCAGCGCCTCGGCCATCGCGACCGAGTACGAATAGTCCAGCGCCTGCCCGCCGTATTCCACCGGCTTGCATACGCCGAGAAAGCCGAGCTGCCCCATTTTCTTGAACACTTCGTGCGCCGGGAAGATCTCGGCTTCCTCCCATTCGTCGACGAACGGATTGATTTCGGCGTCGATGAATTTCTTCAGCTGCCGCTGCAGTTCTTCGTGCTCGTGGGTGAATAACATGGGCCTCGTCCCTTGTATCTATCCGCTTCCATACGCGGTGACATAGATCGCACCGCGACCGGTGTTAACCATAACCGTGTTTTTCGCGCGGATACGCTTTTCATCCGCACGAAAAACACGGTTGGCGCGCGCAGCGCGCAGGTCTTACAAAACTTGCGCGGACGAGAACCTGTCCGCGCGGATCGCCGCTTGCGTACGGATAAAAAGCGCATCCGTACGCAAGCGGCGATCTTTAATGAACCCCCTCTTTCTCATTTTGAATTGATCTCTAGGGCCGCGCGACGCCGAACTGGATGGTACGCACCTGCCGCGCCTCCGCTTCCGCGCATATCGCCAATGCGGCAGCCAATACATTCCGCGTATCGCGCGGGTCGATCACGCCGTCGTCGAGCAGCAGGCCGCTGGTGTAGAAGGCGCTCATCTGGCTTTCGAAATTGGCGATGATGTCCTGTTGCATTTTGTCCAGAATTTCCTGATCCACCGGCCTGCCCTTGCGCGCGGCCGTGGCCTCGGCGACGATCGCCATGGTCTTGGCGGCCTGCTCCGGGCCCATCACCGCGGTCTGGGCGTTGGGCCAGCTGAAAACGAATCGCGGTTTGAACGCGCGCCCGCACATGCCGTAGTTACCCGCGCCGAAGGAAGCGCCGCACATGATGGTGATCTGGGGCACGGTCGCGTTCGAAACGGCCTGGATCATTTTCGACCCGTGCTTGATCATGCCCGCGGCCTCGGACTTGGTGCCGACCATGTAGCCGGTGGTGTTCTGCAGGTAGATGAGCGGCGTTTGCGCCTGGCAGCAGAGCTGGATGAACTGCGTCGCCTTGGTGGCCCCGGCCGGATCGAGCGGGCCGTTGTTGGTAATGAAACCGGCCTTGTGCCCGGCGATCGCGGCGAGGCCGCACACGGTGAACCTGCCGTACAGCGGCTTGAATTCGAGGAACCCGGAATCGTCGGCGATGCGCCAGATCACTTCGCGCATGTCCACCGGCTTGCGCATCGAGAGCGGCATCAGGCCGGCGATCTCGTCCGCATCCAGTTTCGGCGGGTGCTCCGCCGCGGGCTGCGTGCTGACCCGTTCCCACTTGAGGCTCGCGAGCAGATCGCGCGCGATGCGGATGGCATCGGCGTCGTCCTCGGCGACGAACTCGGCCAGACCCGACACGCGTGCATGCATCTCAGCCCCGCCCAACTCCTCGTCGGTCGCGATCTCGCCGGTCGCCGCTTTGAGCAGTGGCGGCCCTGCGAGGAAAGCCTTGGCGCGGCCGCGCACCATGATCACGTAATCGGACAGTCCGGGCAGATAGGCGCCGCCTGCAGTGGAGGAACCGTGCACCACCGCGATCACCGGCAGTCCGGCCGCCGACAATCGCGCCAGATTGTAGAACAGGCCGCCGCCTGCGATGAAGCGCTCCACCCTGTAGGTAAGCAGATTGGCGCCGCCTGATTCCACCAGTTGCACGAACGGAAGCTTGTTCTCCAGCGCGATTTCCTGGCAGCGCATGACCTTGCGCCCGCCCAGGGCGCTCAAGGCGCCCGCGCCTATGCCCGAATCGTTGGCCACCACCATGCAGCGCACGCCGGAGACGACGCCGACGCCGGCGAGCACCGCAGCGCCGGGAATGCTGCTCCCGGGATCGGCATCGTCGGTGCAGTAGCCGGCCAGGCTGGCGAGTTCCAGGAACGGCGTGCCCGGATCGAGCAGTTGCGCCAGCCGCTCGCGCGGCAGCAGGGCGCTGCGCTTGTCGAACGCGGGTTTCGATGCCGCCGATGCGGCGACGGCGCGGCGCTCCAGGGCATGCAGTTGCTCGACGAGCGCCAGCATCGCGCTGCGCTGCTGCAAAAAGGTATCGGATTGGGGATCGATGCGGGTCTTGGGCGGGCTCATTGTTGCCTGGGTCGCAGCTGGACCGCGCTATTATGCCTTGCTCCCGCTGTGGCTGCGCGACAGGGGGCGAACGACACGGGCCCGACCTGCATCCAAGTGTAGCTTAGGGCTCAGTACAAAATGAGGGGATCAAGGTGGGAAGGGAAGGTCCCACCCCTTGTTTAGCGCCTCATGCTCCCCCAAAGTCGGGGGCCGTTTTGGCAATTCTGAATCGGCCTCTAAGCAATGTGCTTTCGGCCCACCAGGTAAACTGTGCCCTCGGCCCCGTAGTGCTCGAAGTGCTCGCAGCCCGGCTCCATCGCAAACGTGTCCCCCGAGCGACAGGTATGAGCCGACCCGTTCGCGGTCACCGTCATTTCGCCCGACAGCACCAGAATGCGCACGGCAAACGGATGCGTATGCACGGGATTCACGACATTGGGCGCCACCGATTTCTTTTCGATATCTCCGAAACCGTCCGCTTTGAGGGCGGCTTCAAATGCGGATGTATCCATGACTATCCTCGCCGAGCCAATAAAATTCGTGGGTTCCAATAGCCGCTGGCGACAGATTACCAGCGATTGGCGCTGCGTTACAAACACTCGCGGAATATGAAACAGGGTTCAGGATTTGATTCACCGCGTGCCGAGCGCAGCGTGGATCTGCGGATT